>CAZBIG010000173.1:0-6709 GCA_964491865.1 uncultured Neomegalonema sp.
GGGCCGCCCGGCCGCGGCGTCGGCCTGCGCCCACCCGCGCGCGCGGCGGGAAGAGCGCCCCGACGTCGGCTCTCCGGATCGACGCCCCGGCGAAGCGAAGGGTCGGGCGCGCGCCGCGTTACGGGCGCGTCGCGTCTCGGGCGCGCCGCGTTTTGGGCGCGCCGCGTCTCGGGCGCGTCACGTCTCGGACGCGTCCGGTCCGGCCCCGTCATAGCGCGGCGCCGCGCCCTCGATTTCGTAATACCCGCCCCGTTCCGCGCAAAAGATGTGTCCGGCGATCGGCGGCGGATCAGCCTCGAGCGCGCCGGCCCAGATCGACAGGCCGCCGCTCGGCGCGCCGTCCGCGTCGAGCGGTTCGAAGAACAGCCCCGCGCCGCACCGACGGCAGAAGCCGCGCCGGGCGCGCGCGCTCGCCGACCACCAGGCCAGCGTCTCGGCCGCGCGGATCTCGACGTCCGCCCGGCGCGCCCGCGTCGCCGCGACGAAGTGGCCGCTTTGGCGTCGGCAGCTGCGGCAATGGCAGGCGACCACCGGCCGCAGCGGACCCGCCACGGCGAACCGGACCCCGCCGCAGAGGCAGCCCCCGTCGATCGTCTGTCGCGTGGTCATCGCGCTCTCGCTCCGCGCCTGTGTCCGGTCGCCTCGGTTCTGCGCCATTTCGGCCGCCTGCGCCGCCGCGACGGCGCGTCGCGGCCCAATTCCAGCATGGTTCCGCCTCAGAACCACCGCACCACGAATTCGTGATACGGATGCGCCCGACCAGCCCAGCCGCCGCCCGTCGTCCGCTTCGGGCGACGCCTTTCTTGGAGACGCCCATGCGCCGAGCCTTCAGCCGCCCCGCCGCTTCGTTCGGCGTATCGCCGTTCGCCGCTCTCGCCGCCGCGCTGGGGGCCGTCCTGCTGGCGCTGGTCGCCGGCGCGGCGCTCGCCCAGTCCGCGCCCCCGTCGTCGTCTGCGGACCCGCGGCGCGACGACGGCCTGGTCCGGCAGGATCAGATGGAGGGCGGCGCGCTGTTGCTGCGCACCGACGAGCCCGGGCTTTACGCGCCCGCGCCGATCCTGAAGACCGTCATCGACGTGGCCGTCGCCGGTCCGATCGCCCGCGCTGTCGTCACGCAGCGCTTCCAGAACCCCGCGCAAGTCTTCGTCGAGGGAAAGTACATCTTCCCGCTGCCCGAAAACGCGGCCGTCGACACGTTGAAAATGCGCATCGGCGATCGGCTGATCGAAGGCGAGGTGAAAGAGCGCGAAGAGGCCAAGGAGATCTACGAGACGGCGAAGGCCGAGGGCTTCAAAGCCTCGCTGGTCGAGCAGGAGCGCCCGAACCTGTTCACCACCTCGGTGGCGAATATCGGCCCGGGCGAGACCGTGGTGATCCAGATCGAGTATCAAGAGACCCTGGCCCCGCGCGACGGGGCGTTCGGCCTGCGGGTGCCGTTGGTGGTCGCCCCGCGCTACGTGGCCGAGCCGCGGATCGACACGGTGAAGTTCGGGCCGAACGGGTGGGAGCTGGTGGCGGACGTCCCGGTCCCCGACGCCGACCGGATTTCGGCGCCGATCGTCGATCCGCGAGACGACGCGGAAGCCGGGACGGTGCGCAACCCCGTGGAGTTGACGGTGTCGCTCGACGCGGGCTTTCCGCTCGGGCCGATCCGGAGCCCGTATCACAAGGTGGCGATCGACCCGGCCGGCCCGACCGGCGCGCGCGTCCGCGTCGAGGGGCCGGTGTCGGCCGACCGCGATTTCTATCTCTCTTGGCGCCCCGCCCGATTGTCCGAGCCCTATCTCGCGGTCTTCACCGAGCAAAAAGACGCGGCTCGGCACTATCTGATGATGCTGACGCCGCCCGCGGTCGAGGAGATCGGGGCCGAGCGCAAACCCCGCGAAGTGATCTTCGTCCAAGACGTCTCGGGCTCGATGGCGGGCGAAAGCATCGAGCAGGCGAAGAAGGGGCTCGAGATGGCGGTCAGGCGGCTGCGCCCCGAGGACCGCTTCAATCTGATCGTGTTCAACGACAAATACGGCCAGCTGTTCGACGCGCCCGTGGCGGCGACGCCGGAGCATCTGGATCGCGCGGTCCGGGCGGTGCGCGCGCTCGAGGCCGACGGCGGCACCGAAATGTTGCCGGCGCTCGAAGCGGCGCTGCTCGACGACGCGCCCGAGGATGCCGACCGGATCCGACAGGTGGTCTTCCTGACCGACGGCGCGGTGGGCGCTGAGCGCGAGATGCTGCGGCTGATCGAGCGCGACCTGGGCCGGTCTCGGCTGTTCACCGTCGGCATCGGATCGGCGCCCAACAGCTATTTCATGGTGCGCGCCGCCGAGACGGGGCGCGGGTCGTTCGTGTTCATCGGCGACCTCGGCGAGGTCCGCGAGCGCATGGAGCAGCTCTTCGCCAAGATCGAGACGCCGGCGCTCACCGACCTGTCGCTGTCGGTCGAAGGGTGGAGCTCCGCCGAAAGCTGGCCAAACCCGTTGCCGGACCTCTACGCCGGCGACCCGGTGGTCGCGACCGTCCGGGTGGCCGAGAGCAGCCGCGACGCGGCGGAGCCGGCGCTGACCGTGTCGGCCGCCGGCGGCGCGGCCTGGGGGCGCCGGGTTCCGCTGTCCGAGGCGGTCGAGCGCGCTGGCGTCTCGAAGCTGTGGGCGCGCCAGCGCATTCGAGCGCTCGAGGCGCTGTCGCTCAGCCCGGATGTGGACCAGCAGGGGCGCGAGGCGATCGACGCCGAGATCCTCGGCACGGCTTTGACGCACGGCTTGGTGAGCCGGCTGACCTCGCTGGTGGCGGTCGACGTCACCCCGACGCGGCCCGTCGACGCGCCGTTGGTCACCCGCGAGACGCCGCTCGCGCTGCCGAAAGGGTGGGATCCGGCGGTCTTTTTCGACGCGCCGTCCGAGGGCGCGACCTATGGGCCGACGCCGAAGCCTGCGGCGGGGCCGGACCAAGAGCCGCCGCTGTTGAAGGCCGAGGCGCTGCGTCGGCTGGCGGCGGCCGCCGCCCAGCGCGACGTCGCCCAAGCCGCCGGCGCGCCGCTGCCGGTCGGGTCGACCGACTGGGCGCTCCCGACGCTGCTCGGGTTGGCGTTGCTGACGCTCGCGCTGCTGGTGTCGCGCGGGGGCGGACGGCCGGCGGCTCGGCCCTCGACGCGGCGATGACCCGTCCGGCCGCGCCGAAAGCAGGGCCCGGGGCGGGAGAAGGGGCCGGACGAGCAGGCGCGTCAGGCGCCGCGCCGGAGGCGAAACCATCGACCGCGCCAGGACGCGCGCCAGGACGCGCGCCCTGGACGGAGCCAGGGGGCGCGACAAGAGGCGCGACAGAAGGCGCGACAGCAGCGGCGGCGGGAGGCGGATCGCCCGACGCGTCGGTTCGGACCGACGCGCCGGCGTGCGCCCTCGCCGGGCGGGCGCGGCGTCTGACCGCGCTCGCGCTCGCCCTGACGGGGCTCGGGCTGCTCGGCTACGGGCTCGCCGCCCCGGCGAAGGCGCGCCTCGGTCAGATCTTGCTCGACCGCGCCTTTGAGCGGTCGGTCGTCTCGGGCGCGCCGGAGCGCCCATGGCCCTGGGCCGACATGGCCCCGGCGGCGCGGATCTCGTTTCCGCGGCTCGGCGAAAGCCGGATCGTGCTGGACCGCGCCAGCGGCGAGGCGATGGCCTGGGGGCCTGGGCTGGTCGCCGGTCTCGCGCCGCTCGGCGGCCCGGGCCTGGCGGCGATCGCGGCGCACCGCGACACCCATTTCGCGCTGCTCGCCGAGGTTCGGCCCGGCGACCTGATCCGCGTCGAGACCCGCTCGGGCGCGCTTCTGCGCTACCGGGTCGTCGGCGCGCGCGTGGTCGACAGCCGGCGCGTCTCGCTGCCGCTCGATCGGCTGGGGCCTGAACGTCTCGTGCTCAGCACCTGCTGGCCGTTCGACGCGCTGACGCCGGGGCCGATGCGCTTCGTCTTGTTCGCCGAGCCGACCGCGCCATTTTCTTAGCGCGTCTCAGCTTTCGGAGCGTCCATGGCCCTTCCCGCATCCCGCCGCGCGTTCTGTGTCGGCGCCGCCGCCTGCCTAATCGGCTGCGGGCCCGACCCGATGCGCGGCCGTCAGGCCTGGAGCGCGCCGCCCGAGCCGGTGGTTCCGCTTCCCGCGGCCCTGTCGATCCGAGACGTCCGCAGCGGCGCGCGCTATTGGAGCCAGGATTTCGCGCGGCTGCTCGCCGACCCGGCGCTCGATTTCGTCGTCTTGGGCGAGATCCACGACAATCCCGACCACCACCGGTTTCAGGCCTGGGCCGTGTCGATGCTCGACCAGCTCCGTCCGCCGGCGCGGCCGTCCGCGGGTCAAAACGGCGTGGCCGGCCTGGCCTTCGAGATGATCCCCGCCGCCCGCGCCCATGTCGCCAACCGGTTCCGCGCGGGCCGCGCGCCGTCCTCGGTCGAGGCCTACGCGCCGCTCGGCGAAGAGCTGGCTTGGGCCGAAAGCGGCTGGCCCGACTTTGCGATGTACGCCGAGATCCTGCTCGCCGCGCCGGCCGCCACGGTCGCCGGCGGCGGCGTCGACCGCGCCGCGCTCAGGCGCGCGGCCGAGCAGGGGGCGGCGAGTTGGCCGGACGCGGCGCGTTTCGGGCTCGATCAGGCGCTCGCGCCGGCCGAGGCCGCGCGCCGCGCGCAGGCCCAGGTCGACAGCCATTGCGGCATGCTGCCGATCGAGGCGGCGCCGGCTCTGGTCGACGCGCAGCGGATCCGCGACGCGGCGTTCGCCGACGCGTTGCTCCGCGCCGCCGAGGACGGCTTCGCGGTGTTGATCACGGGCAACGGCCATGCGCGCGTCGACTGGGGCGCGCCGCGGTTCCTGCGCCGGCTCGCGCCGGACGCGCGCGGCGTCAGCGTCGGCCTTTTGGAGGCGCCGGAAGGGGTCGCGCCGGACCGGGCGGATCTCGGCCGCCTGGGGGCGCCCTACGGCGACGCCCGTCCGCCGTTCGATTACGTCGTGGTGACGCCGCATCGGCCGCGCGAAGACCCTTGCGTCGCCTTCCGCGCTCAGCTCGAGGCGATGCGCGCGCGTTGAGCCCGGGGGCGCGCTCACCCGCCTTTGCGGATCCGGAAAATCAGCGCGCCCGCGGGGCCGTCTTCGGCCGACACCAGCGCATGACCTTGCTCGGCGCAGAAATGCGGGACGTCGATGCGCGCGGCGGGATCGTCCGCGATCGCCTGCAGCACCGCGCCGGGCGCCAAGCCCTGCAGCCGCTTGCGGATCTTGAGAACCGGCAGCGGGCACAACAGCCCGGTGACGTCGAGCGTCGCGCTCGGCGCCGGCGCCTCGGGCGCGCCCTCCGCCGTCGCGTGGCCGGGCCGCGTCTCTTCCTCCGACATCGCCGCTCCTGATCGGGACGCGCTCGGACCGTTGCGAGCGCGCGCGCGGCCGGCCATACAGCGCGCGACCGTCGACCGCAACGCGCGCTCGATCCCCAGGCTTCGGGAGACCGTTATGAGCGAGACCGCCTCGCGCTTGTCGCCGCCGGCCGCGCCCGCGCTGCGGCGTCTGATCGGGGTCGCGGCTCTGTTGGCCGTTGCCGCCGCCGATCCGAGCGCGTCGGCGCAGACCGCGTCCGAGGTTGAAACGCCGCCCGCCGGCGACCCCGACACGCTCGAGGCGGCGCGGCGCGCCGCGGCGCCGCCGGCCGTCAGCTATGTGATCGTCGATGGCGGCGGGATCGCCGAACCCCTGGCCGGGACCGACGCGCCCGACCCGGAGCGCGGCCGCTCGGTGCTGCTCGCGCCCGATCGCGGAAACTGCGTCGCGTGCCACCGGCTGGGCGACGACGGGGGCGGGGCCGGCCCGGCGCTCGACGGCGTCGGCGTGCGCTTGACCGTCGGCGCGCTGCGGCTCTGGGTCGTCAACCCGGCGGCGCTGACCGAGGCGCCGGACAAGCCCGCCTATTTCAGCGTGTTCGATCCGCCCCCCGAGGCGGCGGCGCCCGAGACGCGGCTCACCGCGCAAGAAGTCGAGGATCTGGTCGCCTATCTCGCCGCGCAGCGCTGAGCCGCCGGCCCGCGCGATCGCGGCCGGCTTCGGACCCGAGGGCGCCGGCGCGGGCGGCCGAGACGGCTATGCGCCGCGCGCCGCATCGGTTACCTCTCAGCCCGGCCGAGCGGCGGCGCAAGCCGCGGCCGCTCCGGCGCGGCCCCGCGGACCGAGACCTTGAGAGCGCCCCGTCACTACAGGATCTCATCAAGATGAGCATGACCTCGCTGTTGGCCCTGGCGCGCGAGATCGCGGCGATCGCGACCGCGGGCCTGTTGATCCTGGGGGCCGCCGCAGCGGCTTCGGGCGGCGCGGGCCTGAGCGGCGGCCTGGCCGCCTCGGTGGCCACCGTCGCGGCGTCGGGACTGCTGACGTTGACGCTCTATGGCGCGGCCGCGGCGGTGGTCGAGACCCCGCTCTGGGCCCTGTCGACGGCGATCGGCGCGGCGGCGCTGGTGGGCGGCTTCGCCGCGGCGCAGCTGTTCGGCGTGCGCGGGCTCTGGCTCTCGTCGCTCGGTTTGATCGGCGCGCTGGCGGCCCTGCTGATCCTCTGGGTGTTCATGCGGCATCTCGGCCGCCCCGTCGGGCCGCTGGCCCCCATCGGCGCCGCGGCCGCCCTGTCGTTGATCGCCTTTGGCGCGCTCGGAGCCGCGATGCGCGCCGTCCCCTCCGATAACGCGGCCGCGACCGCCGCCGGCGCGACCC
>CAZBIG010000174.1:0-2291 GCA_964491865.1 uncultured Neomegalonema sp.
GTCTTTGTAGTCGATCACCGGCGCGTTCTCGCCCGAGAACGGGCAGGTCTTGCGGCGGCGGAAAAATGGTCTGCGGGCTGCGGACATGGCGCTGATCCTCTCTTAATCGGCGGCGCGTTCGGCGGCCGGCGCGGTGTCGCTCCGCTCGCCGCGATCGCTCCGCTCGCCGCGATCGCCGCGCTCCGAGCGGTCGCCCCGATCGTCGTCCCGGCCGCGACGGCCTTCGCCGCGCGGGCCGCGATCGTCGCGGTCCCGGTCGCGCCCGCCGCGTCCGCCGCGCCGGTCGTCGCGGCTGGCTTTAGCGGTCAGAATGGCCGACTGGCCTTCCTCGTGTTTTTCAACCCGCACGCTCATCGAGCGCAGCACGTCCTCGTGAAAGCGCTCGCGCCGCTCGAGCTCGGCCAGCGCCTCGGCCGAGGCGTCGAGACGGAAATAGCCGTAATGGCCCTTGCGGTTCTTCCGGACTTTGTAGGCGAGCGAGCGCAGGCCCCAATATTCCTGGCCGACCACCGAGCCGCCCATTTCGCCAAGAACGCCGGCGAATTCCTCCATCAGGCCCTCGGCCTGGTTCGACGACAGATCCTGCCGCGCGATAAACACATGCTCGTAGAGCGGCATGCGCTTCTCCTTTTCGTCGTCGCTTCGCCGCGCGGCGCGATCGTCCGGGGGCGGCCCGACGACGATCTCCCCGCGCCACGCTCGAGAGGCGACCGTCTTCTCGGATCGGGGAGCGCGCTTCATGACGAAAAAGCGACGCCGATGCAAGCCTCGCCGTCCGTCTCGAATGGGCCGCGCGGGCGGGGCGTCGGGCCGGGCGTCGATTGACAGGGCGCGAACCGGCGCGGAATAGGGGCGGGGCGCGCGCCGGCCCCAGGCCGGCTTCGACGCGGGACTTTCACATCGATCAGGAAGGAGCGGGGCCATGCGCGCTGCGGTGTTTCCGGGGCAGGGCAGCCAAGAAGTCGGCATGGGCAAGGCGCTGGCCGACGCCTTCGTCGAGGCGCGCGAGCTGTTTCAAGAGGTCGACGACGCGCTGTCGCAGAAGCTCTCGACGCTGATGTGGGAAGGGCCGGCCGACGATCTCACCCTGACCGAAAACGCCCAGCCCGCGCTGATGGCCGCGTCGCTCGCGACCGTGCGGGTTCTTGAGAAGCAGGGCGGCGCGCCGCTGTCCGACCGGGCGGCTTTCGCGGCCGGGCATTCGCTCGGCGAGTATTCGGCGCTCGCGGCGATGGGCGGGCTGACGCCGGCCGAGGCGGCGCGGCTGCTCCGGATCCGGGGGCGCGCCATGCAGGCGGCGGCGCCGGTGGGCGAGGGGGCCATGGCGGCGCTGTTGGGTCTGGACCTCGCCGACGCCGAAGCCGTCGCCGCCGAAGCCGCCCAAGGCCGCGGCTGCCCCGCCGCCAACGACAACGCCCCCGGGCAAGTCGTGATTTCTGGCCACGCCGACGCGGTCGCGCGCGCCTGCGCGCTAGCCAAGGAAAAGGGCGCGAAGCGCGCGGTGACCCTGCCGGTCTCGGCGCCGTTCCACTGCGCGCTGATGGCCCCCGCCGCCGAGGCGATGGCCGAGGCGCTGGCCGACGCGCCGCTGCTGGCTCCCGCCCGACCGATCATCGCCAATGTCAGCGCCGAGCCCGTCGACGACCCCGACGCGATCCGCGCCCTGTTGGTCGAGCAGGTCACCGGCCGGGTCCGCTGGCGCGAAAGCGTGCTCCGCCTCGCGGACAGCGGCGTGACCGAATTGGTCGAGATCGGCGGCAAGAAAGTGCTCAGCGGGCTCGCCAAGCGCATCCACGGCGATCTGTCGGCGCGCTGCGTCGCGAGCCCGGCCGACATCGACGCCTTCCTCGACGCGCTCTGACCCCCGGCGGCGCGGATCCCCCTTCACCGAGCAGGAGCCGCTCATGTTCGATCTCAACGGCAGAACCGCGCTCGTCACCGGCGCCTCCGGCGGCATCGGCGGCGCGATCGCCAAGTCCCTCCACCAAGCCGGCGCGACGGTCGGTCTCTCGGGCACCCGCACGGGCCCGCTCGAGGCGCTCGCGGCCGACCTCGGCGCGCGCGCCCATGTGCTGCCCTGCGACCTGTCCGACGCCGCCGCGGTCGAAGCGCTGCCCAAACAAGCGGTCGACGCCATGGGCTCGGTGGACATTCTGGTGAACAACGCCGGTCTGACGCGCGACAATCTCTTCATGCGCATGACGGATGAGGAATGGGAGCAGGTTCTGGCGGTCAATCTGACCGCCGCCTTTCGCCTGACCCGCGGGGTGCTGCGCGGCATGATGAAGGCC
>CAZBIG010000174.1:2301-6614 GCA_964491865.1 uncultured Neomegalonema sp.
CGCTGGGGCCGCATCGTCGGCATCACCTCGATCGTCGGCGCCACGGGCAATCCCGGCCAGGGCAATTACGCGGCCTCGAAGGCCGGCATGATCGGCATGACCAAATCCCTCGCCGCCGAAGTCGCGGCGCGGAACATCACCGTCAACTGCGTCGCGCCCGGCTTCATCGCCACCGCCATGACCGACAAGCTGAACGAGGCGCAGCACGAAAAGCTCAAAGCCGCGATCCCCGCGGGCCGCATGGGCGCGCCCGAAGACGTCGCCGCCGCGACCCTCTATCTCGCCTCCGAGCAGGCCGCCTACGTCACGGGCCAGACCCTGCACGTCAACGGCGGGATGGCGATGTTCTGACGGCGCCGGCGCCGCGGTGGCAATCATGAGCGCCGTTCAATTTTGCGCCGCGGCGCGGCGCTTTCGGTGTTGCGCGGCCAAGCTTGTGTGCTAGAGCGACCGCCAATTCGCCGAGGGCGCGGCGCGCGACGCGCTACGCCTTGTGCCGACCCGCCCGCTTCGTGGCGGCCGTCGGCGTCGGAGAGCTCGCACTCTAGGCGGGGCCCCGTCACGCGGCCCCCGCGCCCGGTTTCAGGCAGAGGAAGGACTATGAGCGACATCGCGGAACGCGTGAAGAAAATCGTGGCCGAGCATCTCGGCGTCGATCAGGAGAAGGTGGTCGAAAGCGCCAGCTTCATCGATGATCTCGGCGCGGATTCGCTCGACACCGTCGAGCTGACCATGTCGTTCGAAGAGGAGTTCGGCGTGGAAATCCCGGACGAGGCCGCCGAAACCATCCAAACCGTCGGCGACGCGGTGAAATTCATCAACGAAAAATCGGCCTGAACGCGCGCGCCTCTCCGAGCGTCTTTCGAGGCGCCTCGCGCGGGGCGCGCGGGTCCCGCCCCGGTCGAAATCGCTAGACCAAGGCGTCGCGCCGCCCCGTTGGCGCGGCGCCTTTTTCGTGGCGGGCCTTTCGTGGCGCGCCTCTCGCCCGAGCGCCCGCTTTCGCGGCTTTCAAAGCGGGCGGCGCCCGCGGGGAAGTGGACAGCGGGAAAAGAGGCGGCTATCGGACCCGCGGCGGCGGTTCGGCCACACGCCGGCGAGGCGCCGCGCCGGGTCGTCAAAAAGTCGCCGCCGCGTCTCTCATCCGATCTGAGGAGCTCGCCATGCGCCGTGTCGTCGTCACTGGTCTCGGCCTCGTCACGCCGCTCGCCTGCGGCGTCGACGCGACCTGGAGCCGACTGATCGAGGGGCGCTCGGGCGCCGGCGCGATCACCGCCTTCGACGCCGCCGATTTGCCCTGCCGCATCGCCTGCGAGGCGCCGCGCGCCGGCGAGGGCGCCTTCATCGCGGACGACTGGATCGACAAGCGCGAGCAGCGCCGCAACGACGACTTCATCCTGTTCGCCCTGGCCGCGGCCGAGCAGGCGCTCGACGACGCCGGGTGGCGCCCGGCCGAGGGGCCCGACGGCGAGGAGGCGCGCCGGCGCACCGGGGTGATGGTCGGCTCCGGCATCGGCGGGCTGAAATACATCGAAGACACGGCGATCACCCTGCACGAGAAAGGCCCGCGCCGCGTCTCGCCTTTCTTCATTCCGGGCAGCCTGATCAACCTCTGCTCCGGCCAAATCTCGATCAAGCACGGCTTTAAAGGGCCGAACCCCGCGGTCGTGACCGCCTGCTCGACCGGGGCCCACGCGATCGGCGACGCCGCGCGGCTGATCAAGAACGGCGACGCCGACGTGATGGTGGCCGGCGGGGCCGAAGCGGCGATCTGCCGGCTCGGGGTGGCGGGCTTCGCCGCCTGCAAAGCCCTCTCGACAAGGTACAACGACGCGCCCGAGCGCGCCTCGCGCCCCTACGACGCCGATCGCGACGGCTTCGTCATGGGCGAAGGGGCCGGCGTGCTCGTGCTCGAAGATCTCGAGCACGCCCGCCGCCGCGGCGCCCCGATCTACGCCGAAATTCTCGGCTACGGGCTCTCGGGCGACGCCCATCACGTCACCTCGCCCGCGCCGGACGGCGACGGGGGCTACCGCAGCATGTCCGCCGCGCTCACCGACGCCGGGCTCGACGTCTCGGCGATCGACTACATCAACGCCCACGGCACATCGACGCCCGCCGGCGACGAGATCGAGCTTGCGGCCGTCACGCGCTTGCTCGGAGAGCACGCGCCGAACGTCACGATGTCCTCGACCAAATCGTCGATCGGCCATCTCCTCGGGGCCGCGGGGGCCGTCGAGGCGATCTTCTGCGTGCTCGCCTTGCGCCACCAGATCGCGCCGGCGACCCTGAACCTCGACACGCCCTCGGTCGAGACGCCGATCGATCTCGCGCCCCATAAGCCCGTCGAGCGCCCGATTTCGGTCGCGTTGTCGAATTCTTTCGGTTTTGGCGGCACCAACGCGTCGCTGGTGGTGGGAAAGCCGCCGTCCGCGTAAGCTTCGCGGCGGGGCGCGAGCCCGCGTCCAGGCGGACGCCCGGGGGGCGGCCCAAGGGGGGCCAGGGGGGGGCAGGCGGGCGGACGCGACGCCCGGGCGCACGACGGCTCAGAGGCGAGCCGGGGCGGCAACAAGGGGAAGGGTTCATGCGGAACGTCTGGTCGACCGCCTTCACGTTGGCGATCGTGCTCGGCATCGGCGCGATCGTCGCCATCCAGTCGGTCAAGGCCGCCTTCACGGGGCCGGGGCCCGCCGCCGCCGACGCCGAGGTCGACGTGCCGGTCGGCGCCTCGCTGACGCAGATCGCGCGCGACCTCGAAGACGACGGCGTGATCACGAGCGCCTGGCTGTTCACCGCCGCGGGCTCATACCTGGGGGTCGCGGGGTCCTTGAAAGCCGGCTCCTACGCCGTTCCGGCCGGCGCCTCGATGCAGGAGGTGCTCAACCTCATCACCGAGGGGCGCGCGATCCAGTCCCGCGTCACCATCGTCGAGGGTTGGAGCTCGCACCAGGTCGTCGAGTATCTCCGCAGCCTCGATTTCCTCGACGGCGAGATCGTCGACGTCCCCGCCGAGGGCTCCGTCGCGCCCAACACCTACTTCGTGCAAAAGGGCGCGGACCGCAGCGAGATCCTGCAAACGATGATCGACGCGCAAAGCGCGCTGCTGGCCGAGCTCTGGCGCACCCGCGCTCCGGACTTGCCGATCAAAACGCCCGAGGAGGCGCTGATCCTGGCCTCGATCGTCGAAAAGGAGACCGGCGTCGCCGGCGAACGCGCGCTCGTCGCCTCGGTGTTCGTGAACCGTCTGCGCCGGCCGATGCGCCTGCAGTCCGACCCGACGATCATCTACGGCATCACCAAGGGCGAGCGCGTGCTCGGCCGGGGTCTGCGCCGTTCCGAAATCGATCAGAAAACGCCCTACAACACGTACCAGATCGACGGACTGCCGCCGACCCCCATCGCGAACCCGGGTCGCGACGCGATCGCGGCGGTGTTGAACCCGGCGAAGACCGACTATCTGTACTTCGTCGCCCAGGGCGGCGGCAGCCACGCCTTCGCCAAGACCTTGCGCGAGCACAACGCCAACGTGGCGAATTGGCGGAAAATCGAGCGCGCGCGTCGTCGGGCCGCCGAAGAAGCGCAAAACGCGCAGTGAGCGCGTCGACGGCTCAGCGCTCGCCGCGCACGATTTGAAACTCGATCCGGCGGTTCTTAGCCCACGCCTCGCGCGTGACGCTCGGATCGATCGGATCTTCGGCGGCGCGGCCGACCGCGTAGATGCGGCTCGACGGCACGCCCGAGGCGATTAGGCGCTCCGCCACCGCCGCCGCGCGCCGCGCCGACAGGGCCCAATTCGACGGGAACTCGCGCGTCCGGATCGGCGCCGCGTCGGTGTGCCCGGTCACGACCAGGCGCCAGGGCGTCGGGTCGTCCTTCATTTGAGCCAGCAACGCGTCGGCGAACCGCGCGACCACGGCCCGGCTCTCTCGGCTGAGATCCGCCGATCCGGATCGGAACGACAGCCGCGCCGAGAGCGGGCCCGTCCCGTCGGCCCCGAGCGCCGCGCGCAACCCGTCGGCCCCGGCGGCGGCCGCGGCCCCGCCCGACAGCGCCGTCTCCAGACGCCGGCGTTCCGCGTCGCTTTCGGCCAAGCGGCTTTCGAGCGCCGCGATCCGGGCGGCCGCGTCGTCCGGCGTTCGGGCGGCCGCGTCGGCGATCGCCTCGGCGGCGGCGGCCAGCCGTTCGGTTTCCTGAGCGCGCGCCGGTCGGAACGCCAGCTCCTGACGCGCGTCCGCGCCCGCCTCGAAGCCGTCCGCCTCGGGGGCGGCCCCCCCGTATCACGAGCGCCCCGCCCCCAACCCCAGCCCCGCAGCCAC
>CAZBIG010000175.1:0-6598 GCA_964491865.1 uncultured Neomegalonema sp.
CCACGATTTGCGCGGTGCATTTGTCGCGGTTGGCCGAAGAGCTGGTGATCTGGTCGTCGGCGCAGTTCCGCTTCGTGCGCTTGTCCGACCGCTTCACGACCGGCTCGTCGATCATGCCGCAAAAGCGCAACCCCGACGCCGCCGAGCTGGTGCGGGCGAAGGCGGGGCGCATCCTCGGCGCTCAGACCGCGCTGACGGTGGTGATGAAGGGGCTGCCGCTCGCCTACTCGAAGGACATGCAAGAGGATAAAGAGCCGGTGTTCGACGCGGCCGACGCGCTCGAGCTGGCGCTGGCGGCGACGGTGGGCATGGTGCGCGACATGGCGCCCGAGCCCGAGGCGCTGCGGGCCGCCGCGGCCCAAGGCTTCTCGACCGCCACCGACCTGGCCGACTGGCTCACCCGGGCGCTGGACATGCCGTTTCGCGAGGCGCATCACGTGGTCGGCGCGCTGGTGAAAGAGGCCGAGAGCCGCGGCGTCGATCTGGCGGCGCTTCCGCTCGAGACCTTGCGATCGGTCGAGCCGCGCATCGACGAGCGGGTCTACGACGCGCTGACGGTCGAGCGCTCGGCGGCGAGCCGAACCAGCTACGGCGGGACCGCACCCGCGCAGGTGCGGCTGCAGATCGCCCGGTGGCGGGCCGAACTGGCCGCGGACGCGGCCGAGGCGGAGCGGACGATCGATCCGGACGAGTGATCCCCGCCGACCGGGCGGGGCTTGACGACGGATCGCGCTCGGCCAAGGTGCGACCGCGTGGTTCGGTCGGCGCGCCGCCCGGATCTTTGTCCACAGCGTCCGAGGCCTTCCGCATGATCCGTTTCGCCCGCCGCAGCGCTACTGGGCCTTTGGCTCCGCGTCCCCTGGCTCTTTGCGCGCCGGCTTGTCGTCCCCTGGCTTCGCAGTCCCCGGCGCCTCGGTCCTTGGCGGCGGCTCCCGCGCTCGTGGTCGTGCTGATCGCCGCCCTGGCGGCGTCGGGCTGCGGCCGCAAAGGGCCGCTCGAACCGGTCTCGCCCGACGCGCGGTCCGCGCCCGCCGAGCGCCCGGCCTGATCCGCGCCCCCGCCGCTGACCGGGGCTAGCGGGCGCGCCGCCGTTCGCCATAGGGCAACGCGCCGTCGACGCCGCGTCGCCGCCGGTCGCCGTCGCGGTCCGGGCGATACGCGCCGTTGTTCTGGCAGCCCGTGTCCGGCAGCGAGACCCAGTGGACCCAGCCGCCGTCCGGCCGCTTGATCCGCGAGACGCCGCCGCCTACCGGCGCCAACACGTCGCGGCAGAGCTCGAGCTGAGCGCCGCAGCAGCTGGCCGCCATGCGCCGGCGCCCCGTCGGATCGCACGCCGCGCCGCTGTCCGAGATCCGGATCAGCGCCGCGCCCGGCCCGTCGCATTTCGCGCCGATCTGCAGCGTTTCGCCCGCCGGCGCGGCCTCGGCCACGGCGACGCACAGATGGCGCAGCACCGCGAGCAGCGCCTCGGCGTTCACGCGCACCGTCTTGGACGCGTCGACTTCGACGCGGAACGCGAGGCCGCGCTCTTCGCATTCGGGCCGGACCGTATCGGACAGCCGTTCGAGCAGATCGGCGAGCGGCACGTTCCGGCAGCCGGCGCCGTTTTGCGCGGCCTCGACGCCTTCGATCTCGCGGATCGCCCAGCTCCGCGCGACGCAGCGCGCCTCTTCATCGCCTCCGGCCGTGGTCATGATCGCTCTCGCCCGCAAAAGCCCGCTGTGCTGTCCCACCGTTTTTCGCGAGATTGTTTGAGCTTCGGTGTAGAGGTGCGGTAACCGGAGCGCTCAGGCTATCTTTTGAAGCGACCAATCGCCGATGGACCATTTTCAGTATCGTGACGGAACGCTGCTGGCCGAGGACGTGCCGCTGACCGACGTCGCGCAAGCTGTCGGCACGCCGTTCTACTGCTACGCCACCGCGACGCTCGAGCGGCATGTGCGGGTGATGCGCGAGGCGCTCGCGCCGTCGCCGCACTTGATCTGCTACGCGGTGAAGGCCAACGGCAATCTCGCGGTGCTGTCGACGCTGGCGCGGCTGGGCGTCGGAGCCGACATCGTGTCCGAGGGCGAGATGCGCCGGGCGCTGGCCGCCGGGGTGCCCCCCGAGCGGATCGTGTTCGCGGGCGTCGGGAAGACCAAGCACGAAATGGCGGCGGCCTTGACCGCGGGCCCGGGCGGCCGCGCCGACGGCCCTGGCGTGTCTCAGTTCAACATCGAGTCGGCCGAGGAGCTCGAGGCGTTGTCCGAGGTCGCAAGCGCGCTCGGCCGGGCCGCGCCGATCACCGTGCGCGTCAACCCGGACGTGGACGCCAAGACGCTGGCGCAAATCTCGACCGGCAAGTCGGAGAACAAGTTCGGCGTGCCGTTCGACCAGGCTCGCGCCGTGTACGCCCGCGCGGCCGAGCTGCCGGGCGTCGAGGTGATCGGCGTCGACGTGCATATCGGCTCGCAGATCACCGAGCTCGCGCCGTTCGAGGCGGCGTTCCACCGGGTCGCCGAGCTGACCGCGGTTTTGCGCGCCGACGGCCACGCCATTCGCCGGATCGATCTCGGCGGCGGTCTCGGCATCCCGTATCAGCGCTCGAACGCGGCGCCGCCCCTGCCCTTCGACTATGGCGCGTTGATCCGGCGCACCGTCGGCGGCCTCGACGCCGAGCTGGTCGTCGAGCCCGGCCGGCTGATTGTGGGCAATGCGGGCGTGCTGGTGTCGCGCGTGGTGTTCCGAAAGCGCGGGGCGGACCGGACCTTTCTGATCCTCGACGCGGCGATGAACGATCTGGCCCGCCCGGCGATGTACGACGCCTGGCACGACATCGAACCGGTCGCCGAGCCGGCCCCGGACGCGCCGCTCGAGCCCGTCGACGTCGTCGGGCCGATTTGCGAAAGCACCGACACTTTCGCGCGCGGGCGTTTGTTGCCGCCGCTCGAGCCCGGCGATCTGGTGGCGTTCCGCTCGGCCGGCGCCTATGGCGCGTCGATGGCGTCCGAATACAACGCGCGCCCGCTCGCGCCCGAGGTGCTGGTCTCCGGCGACCGCTTTGCGATCGTTCGACGCCGCCCCACCTATGACGAAATGATGAGCCGCGAGCATATTCCCGATTGGGCGAGAATCTGATCGGATCGGCGAAGCGGCTCGGGCCGGAAGGGCGCCGGGACACCACAGGGCAAGGCCAGCGGGAAGGACGCCGTCCATGACCAAGAACAGCGCCACCGGACGCCGCGGCGCGCCGCGCCGGCTCGACGAGCTGTCCTTCGCCGAGACGGGGCCGGACGCCGACGCGTCGACGACGGCCGCCCAGCAGGGGGGGCGGTCGGACGAGGCGGCGGTGGCGCGCCGGCTCGAGCGGCGGACGGCGCTGTCCTGGGCGGCCTTGGCGCTCGAGAGGACGCTCGGCGCGCTGTGGCCGGCGGCGGCCTGGGCGCTTGCGCTCGGGGCGGCGGTCACCAGCCGGATTTGGGAAAACGCCGATCGCCCGGTCGCGACGCTGATCGCCCTCGGCTTCGCCGCCGGCGCCGTCGGCGCGGTCTGGTACTTCGCGACCCGTTTTCGCCTGCCGAGCCGCGCCGAGGCGCGCGCGCGCCTGGATCAGGGCCGGCCGGCGCGCCCGGTGGCGAGCTTCGACGAAAATCTGGCCCTCGGGGCCGACGATCAGGCGTCGGAAAGCCTCTGGCGCGCGCACCGCGCTCAGGTGCTGACCGGGGCCGACGCGGCCACCGCGCCGGCGCCGGATCTGCGCGTCGGCGGCGAGCGCGACCCGTTCGCGTTGCGCTTCTTCGCCGCGCTGGCCCTGGTCGCGGCGTTGCTGCTTGGGGCGACCGGAGGGCGGCTGTCCGACGCGCTCTGGCCGCAGCGGCCCGCGGCGACCGCGGCCGAGACCCCGCCGCCCTCGGTCGAGATGTGGGCCACCCCGCCGGCCTACACCGGCGCGCCGCCGATCTATTTCGCGACGCGAGACGACCGGCTCGGGGCCCGCACTTTGCCGGCCGGGTCGGAGATCACGCTGCGGGTGTTCGACGCGCCCGATCGCCCGACGCTGGTCACGACCCCGGCCATCGAGCCGGACCCGCTGACCGCTGAAGACGCCGCCGGCGGCGAAATCGCCGAAGACGCGGCCGGGTCCGCCGCGGCGACCGTTTACGCCGCGGCCTGGCGCGTCGAGCGCGATCTCGACCTGACGCTCGACGCGGGCGGCGAAACGCTGGTGGATCTGTCGCTGTCGGTCACGCCCGACGCGCCGCCCGTCATCGGGTTCGCCGAGCCGCCGAAACGCGGCGATTTCGGCGTGCTCGATCTGGCCTTTCAGGGCGGCGACGATTACGGCGTCGCGCGCGCTTGGGCCGAGGTTCGGCTCGACCCGGACGCCGACCGGACCCCGCCCGCCGAGCCGCACGAGCCGCTCGAGATCGCGCTGCCGATCCCTCTGGGCCCGGACCCCGACGACCCGGACGCCGCGGCGCCGATCGAGCGGGTGTCCGAGGATCTGACCGAACATCCCTGGGCCGGTCTGCCGGTGGTGATCACGCTGCATGTCGAGGACGGGGCCGGTCAGCGCGCCGAAAGCGCGCCTGAGCGGCTGACGCTGCCCGGCCGCCGCTTCTCCGAGCCGATGGCCAAGGCGCTGATCGAGCTGCGCGGCGCCCTCGCCTGGACGCGCGAAGCCGCGCCCCGGGTCTACCGGACGCTGAACGCGGTGTCGCGCTTCCCCGACGCCTATTTCGAAGACGCGGCCTCGCCGCTGTTGCTGCTGCGCTCGGCGATCGGAAGGCTCGACGAGGCGCTGCGCCAAGACCAGCGCGGCGACCCGGACCAGCCCGACCGGTTCGACGCCGTGGCCGAGCATCGCCCCGAAATTCTCGAAAAGCTCTACCGCGCGGCCGAGCTGCTAGAGGACGGGGGGCTCGACAACGCCGCGAAACGGCTGGTGCGCGCGCAGCGGCGCCTGAAAGAGGCGATCGAGAACGGGGCCTCGGAAGACGAGATCGCGGAACTGATGCGCGAGTTGCGCCAAGCCATGCAGGAATACATGCGCGCGCTCGCCGAAATGGCGCGCGAAAATCCGGAAATGGCCGAAAACAGCCAGGGCGCGCGCCGGCTCGACCAGTCCGAACTGCAGCGCTTGCTCGAAGAGATCGAGAAGGCGATGCGCGAGGGCCGCACCGAGGACGCGGCGCAACTGATGGCGATGCTCGAAGAGCTGATGAAAAGCCTGAGGCCCGGGCAGCGCTCGCAAACCGCGGGCGAGGGCGGCGAGCCGGGCGATCAGCAGGGCCAGCAGGGCGAAGACGGCGAGCAAGATCAGCGCAACGGCGCGCTGGACGAGTTCGACGATCTGATCGGCGAGCAACAGGATTTGGCGGAACGGTCGTTCGACGAGTTCATGCGGCAGCGGGGCCAACAGGGGCAACAAGGTCAGCAAGGCCAGCAAGGCCAGCAAGGCCAGCAAGGCCAACAGGGTCAGCAAGGCCAGCCCGGTCGGCAAGGCCAACAGGGTCAAGCCGGCCGCGGCGACCAGGTCGACCCGCGCGCCGGCGCCGGCGACGGCGGCGCCTTGTCCCGCAGCGAACTCGAGCGCCGCCAACGCGCGTTACGCGGGGCCGTGGGTCAGCTTCGAGATCGATTGAACGGCGAAGAGGGTCTCGAAGGCGAGGCGCGGCGGGACGCGATGCGCGCGCTCGAACGCGCCGAGGACGCCATGCGCGCCGCCGAAGAGGCGCTGCGCCGCGGCGACTCGGGCCAGGCCGCGCAAGAGCAGATGGAGGCCGCGACGGCGCTGCGCGACGGGGCCCGACGCGCCGCCGAGGGCCTCGCGCGGAACCAGGAGGAGGAGGGCGAGGGCGGAGAACAGCGCAACGCCGACAACGCGGATCCGTTCGGCCGACAGTCCGGCGACGCGGGCGCGCTGTCCGGCCGCGGCGTCGATATCCCCGGCGCCAGCGAGATGTCGCCGTCGCGCGCGCGGGAGATCCTGCGCGATCTGCGCCGCCGGCTGAGCGAGACCGACCGCGCCGCGGACCGCCTCGAACTCGAATATCTGGAACGGCTTCTCGAACGCTTCCGCTGAGCCGCGCGCGGCTCAGCGCTCGACGAAATAGAGGTCGACCTCGCTGACCGGCCCCAGCGGGAACATCATGCGGGTGGCGAACCGGGCGCTTTGGCCCGGCTCGAGCGTCTCGGCCTCGGGCCGGGCGCGCCAGCTCTGCAACGGCTTGCCGTCCGCGTCGCGCGACACGATTTCGATCTCGGGCACCGCGGCCATCCCCTCGCCGGCGTTCGCGACCCGGCCCCAAACCAGCAGCGCCCGGCCCTCGACGTCCGACACGATGTCGAACCCTTGATCGACGAACACCACCCCGCTTTTCGAGGGCGCGTCCAGGCTGCCGTCGATCCAGGCGAAAGCGAAATCCACCTCGGTGCGATAGCGCGCGAGCGCGGCCTCGGCGCCCGGGGCCGCCGCGCCGATTTGCGGGCCGAGATGGTAGAGGCCGATGGGGATCTGCACCGCCGCCGCCAGCCCGACGAAGGCCCCGGCGCGCGCCCAAAGGCCCGAGCGCCGCGCGCCGGCGCCGCCGGGCGCGGCTTCCGACGACGCCCGACC
>CAZBIG010000176.1:0-6597 GCA_964491865.1 uncultured Neomegalonema sp.
TGCGATAGGCCGAAGACCGACGAAGAGCGTCGATCATGATCAGCAGCTCCATCAGATTGTCGTTGGCCGGGTTCGAGGTCGGCAGCAGCACGAACACGTCCACGCCGCGGACATTCACGTAGATCACGACAAAGATCTCCTTGTCGTTGAACCGCGCCACGCGGGCGTCCTCCAGGGTGACCCGCTCGCCGCGATAGACCGAGATCCGCTTGGCGATCGCTTCGGCCAACGGCCGGTTGGCGTTGCCCGAAATCAGGCGAACCTTGCTGTCGTATTTCATCGGCTTGGAGATCCCTCATGCGGGGGCGGGCGCGACCGGGACGCGCCGCGGCGGACGGGCGGAGGCCTTGCGTCGTCGCCAAGCGCTGGCGCGCAGCCCGCTTCGTCGACGTTTCGGCGCGCGCGACAAGCGTCGGCGCTTGGCTCCGGTTCGGCGCGTTGGTAGCAACGTCCGCGCTCGGCCGCAAAGCGCGGCGTCGTCGCGCGCGTCAGGATGCGGCGCCGCGTGGCGCGGGGCCCGCGTCCGGGCGGGCCGCAAGTCCGGGGCGGCCGGTAAGAGGGGAGCCATGGAGAAGCACGTGACCGAAATCGATTATTACTTCAGCGTCCTCTCGCCCTTCAGCTATCTGGCGGGCATGCGCCTCGAGACCATCGCCGCGAAGCGCCAGGCCGCGGTCGCCTACAAGCCGATCAACATCGCGCGCGTGTTCGCCGAGACCGGGGGGACGGCCCCGAAGGATCGCCATCCGTCGCGTCGCGACTATCGGTTGCGCGACATCGCCCGCACGGCTCTCGCGCTCGACATGCCGGTGAACCCCGAGCCAGCGCACTGGCCGACCGATCCCGTCCCCGCCAGCGTCGCCATCATCGCAGCGCAGCGCGCCGGCTTCTCGGTCGGCGTGCTCGCCCACGCCTTTCTGCGCGCCTGCTGGGCCGAGGAGCGCGACATCGCCGACCCGGCGACCGTCGCGGCGATCCTCGAAGCCAACGGCGTCGCGCCCTCGGCGTTGGATCCGCATCTCGACGGCGCGCCCGCCGCGTTCGACGCCAACACCACCGAAGCGATCGCGCGCGGCGTGTTCGGCGCGCCGTTTTACGTCGTCGGCGACGAGAAGTTCTGGGGCGGCGATCGGCTTGCCCATCTCGACCAGCACCTGGCCCGCCAGGGCGGCTGAGGCGTCTGGCCGGGATTGACCGCGGCGGCCGCGCCTGCGCTCGATGGACGACGCGCCCATCAGCGGCCGCCTCACAAAAGCGCCGGGCCCGGCCCGGCGGCGCGCTCTCGGGAGGAGCCCCCATGTTCAAAGCCCTCGTGGTCGACAAGACCGACGCCGGCGTGACCCAAGAGATCCAGGAACTTGACGAAGCGCGCTTGCCCGAGGGCGGCGACGTGACGGTTCGGGTCTCGCATTCGACGCTCAATTATAAAGACGGGCTGTGCCTGACCGGCGGCGGCGGTCTCGTGCGCGCCTATCCGCATGTGCCGGGCATCGATTTCGCCGGCGTCGTCGAGCAGAGCGCCGATCCGCGCTACGCGCCGGGCGACGCGGTGGTGCTCACCGGCTGGCGGGTGGGCGAGGTCTGGTGGGGCGGCTACGCCGAGAAGGCCAAGGTCAAAGCCGACTGGCTGGTGAAGCTGCCGACCGGGCTCTCCGCGCGCGACGCGATGGCGGTCGGCACCGCCGGCTTCACCGCCATGCTGGCCGTCATGGCGCTCGAGGATCACGGCCTCGCGCCGGGGGCGGGCCCGGTGCTGGGCACCGGGGCGGCCGGCGGCGTGGGGGCGGTGGCGACGGCGATCCTGGCGCAGCGCGGCTACGAGGTCGCGGCCGTCACCGGGCGGCCCGAAACCGAGGCCTATCTGACGCAGCTCGGGGCCAGCCGCATCGTGCCGCGCGCCGAATTGGCCGAACCGATCAAGCGACCGCTCGAAAGCGAGACCTGGGCGGGCTGCGTCGACGCGGTGGGCGGGGCGATGCTCGGCCGCGCGCTCGGCCAGATGAAGTACGGCGGCTCGGTCGCGGCCGTCGGGCTCGCGGGCGGTCCGGCGCTCGAGGGCGCGACCGTGATCCCGTTTCTGCTCCGCGGCGTGAACCTGCTCGGGATCGACAGCGTGATGCGGCCCTACGCCGACCGGGTGCGCGCTTGGGAGCGCGTGGTGAGCGATCTGCCGTTGGAGAAGCTCAACACGATGGTCGAGCCGGCGCGCCTCGAGGACTTGCCCCGTCTCGGCGCGGCCATTCTGAAGGGCGAGGTCAAAGGCCGCGTCGTCGTCGACATCGCCGGGTGACGGCCCGTCGGCGCGGCCGGAGCGCCGCGGCATGAGGATCGTCGGCGGCAAATTCGCCGGGCGGCGTCTGTCGGCGGTGGGCTCCGGCGCGCCGGAGGCGCATTTGCGGCCGACGCCCGATCGGGTGCGCGAGGCGTTGTTCAACGTGATCGCCCACGGCGACCACCCTCCGCTCGAGGGCGCCCGGGTGCTGGACCTGTTCGCCGGCAGCGGCGCGCTCGGCTTCGAAGCCTTGTCCCGCGGCGCGGCGCGGGTTCTGTTCGTGGATGACCACCCCAAAGCGCGCGCGCTGATCCGCGAGACCATCGAGACGCTTGGGGTGGCCGGCGAGACCAAGTTGTTTCGGCGCGACGCGACGCGGCTCGGGCCCTGGCGCGCCGAACCGTTCAGCCATCTGTTTCTGGATCCGCCCTACCGCAAAGATCTCGGCCCGGCGGCGTTGCGCAGCGCGGTGTCGGGCGGATGGGTCGCGCCGGGCGCCTTCGCGGCGCTCGAAATCGCCGGCGACGAAGCGCCCCCCGAGCTTTCCGATTTCGAGCGCGTCGATCTGCGCCGTTACGGCGACACCCAGATCCTGTTGCTGCGACGGCGTCCGGACTGAGGCGGCCGGCTCAGCAGGCGCCCGCCGTTTGGCAGCCGCGGTCGGGCCGCCACGCCACATCGGCCTCAAGCCGATAGCGCCAGGGCAAGCCCGCGTTGCGCCAGCCGTTCACGCTGCGCGCGCCGCTGGCGGCGTCCCGGTCGCCCTCGAACCCTTCGACAATGTTGTAGGCGCTCGTGTAGCCCGCCTGCGCGAGCATCCGCGCGGCCGCCGCCGAGCGCGCGCCGGAGCGGCAGATCAAAAACACCGCCGCGTCCTTGCCCAGCCCAGCCTCGGTCCGCACGGCCTCGACCTGGTCCACGAAACCCGTGTTGGGCTCCATCTTGTAGCGTCCGGACTTCGGGTCGAACTCCTGCGTCGCCGTGGCCAGCGGAACGTTCGCGTCCGTGCCCTCGGCATGGCCGACAAAGCTCACCTCGACGGGGTCCCGAACGTCGATCAACAGGATCTGGGGCGCGGCCAGAAGCGCGCGATGCGCGTCCGTCGGCGTGAGGTACAGGCCCAGGGGCGTGCGCATCGATTTCGGCAACGCCGCCGCGTCGACCGAAGAGACGATGTCGACGGCGCCGTCGGCCGTCGCGTTCGGCGCCGCCAGAGCGCTCGCCGCGACGGCGACGCTTGCGATCACCCAAGTCCGAAGCCTCATCTCTTGATCCTCGCTGCTGCTTTTCACCGCGCCGCTGCGGTAGATACGCCGGCGCGCCCCCCGCGCAACCCTCGCCGCAGCCCGTTGCGTCCAGCCCCGAAGCTCGCTATTCCCGGTTGTCAGTCAGCGCGAGATCGCGCCGGCGCGGGCGTAGTTCAGTGGTAGAACGTCAGCTTCCCAAGCTGAATGTCGTCGGTTCGATCCCGATCGCCCGCTCCACCCTTATCTGCTGAAATTGAGACTCTGGCGGATTTGGCCGACGCTCGGCCGTCGCGCGGATGGTCTCGGCGTCGGCGCGGCTTCCGGCGGCGCGCGGCTTCGACCCGCGTCCGCGGCGGAGGCTCGCCGTAAAGTTGGGCCGCCGCGTCGCGACGCCTCTATGCTGCGGCGCAGCGGGGTGCTTAAATCGCGGGCATGACCTTCCGGATCGCCGTCATCGACCCCGACCGTGAGCGCGCCTTGCTCATCGTGGACGGCCTCAGAGAGGCCGGCGAGAGCGATATCCATGTGCTCGGCGACGAGACCGGGATCGCCAAACGCCTCGCTCAGATCGATCCGGACATCGTCCTGATCGACCTCGAAAGCCCCAGCCGAGACGTGATGGAGCAGGTCGCGCGCGCCTCGAGCCCCTTGGAGCGCCCCGTCGCGATGTTCGTCGACCGGTCGGACGAAGGGATGATCCGCGCGGCGATCGAGGCCGGCGTCAGCGCCTATGTCGTTGACGGGCTTCGTAAAGAGCGGATCAAGCCGGTGCTCGAGGCGGCGATCGCCCGGTTTCATTCGGTCGCGCGGCTGCGCGCCGAGCTCGACGCCACGAAAGCCGCGCTCGCCGAGCGCAAGGTGCTTGATCGCGCCAAGGGCATCCTGATGAAGGCCAAGGGCCTGTCGGAGGAGGACGCCTATGCGGCCCTCCGCAAGGCGGCCATGGACCAGAACCGCAAAATTTCCGAAATCGCCCAAAGCGTCGTCACGGCTGCGGAGCTGCTCAAATGAGCGGCGCGCGCGATCATGGCGAGATCGTCTGCGGCTTTATTCCGCTGACCGACTGCGCGACCTTGGCCGTGGCGCGCGAATTCGGCTTCGCGGCGGAGGAGGGGGTCGAGCTGACCCTGCGCCGCGAGGCCTCTTGGTCGAACATTCGCGACAAGGTCGCCGTCGGGCTTTACGACGCCGCGCACATGCTGGCGCCGATGCCGCTCGCCATGACGCTCGGCCTGTCCTCATTCGCCGCGTCGGTCTGCGCGCCTTTCGTGCTGTCGGTGAACGGCGACGTGTTCGGGGCCTCCCGCCCCCTGGCGGCGCGGCTCGAGGCCGCCCACGGCGCGTCCTTTTTCGACGACGCCACGGCGGCGGCGGCGGCTTTGAGGGCGGCGATGGACCGCCGGCCGATCCGGATCGGCGTGCCGTGGCTGTTCTCGATGCACGCGGTGCTGACGGATCACTGGCTCGGGCGCTGCGGGTTCGATCTCGACAAGGACATCGCGCTCAATGTCGTGCCGCCGCCCTTCATGGCCGAGGCGCTCGGCGCCGGAGAGATCGACCTGTTCTGCGTGGGCGAGCCGTGGGGGTCGGCGTCGGTCGAGAACGGCGCGGGCGCCTTGGTCATGGCCTCGAGCGCGATCTGGAGATTCGCGCCGGAAAAAGTGCTCGGCGTACGAGCCGAGCTCGTCGAGCGGCGGCCGGACGCCCTCGCGGCGCTGCTCCGGGCGCTCTATCGGGCCGCGGAATGGGCCGCGCGCCCGCAGCATCGCGGCGCGGTCGCCGAAGTGCTCGCGCGCGCCGATTATCTCGAGGCGCCGGCCGAGTGGATCGAGCGGGCGCTGTGCGGCAGCCTGGTCGTCAGCGGCGCCGGCGAGATGCGTCAGATCCCGCGGGCGCTCGAGCTGTTCGACGCGGCCGCGACCTTTCCGTGGCGCAGTCAAGCGGCCTGGATCGCCGCCCGCCTGATCGAGCGGCATGGTTTGGACGGCGACCTCGTCGCGCGGACCGAGAACGTTTTTCGGCCCGACATTTACCGCGCGGCGCTGGCGCCGCTGCGGGCGAATCTCCCCACCGCGTCGGCGAAGCTGGAGGGCGCGTTGCATGAGCCGACCGAGGTGCCGTCGCTCGGCGAGTCGCTTCGGCTGGGGCCGGATTCCTTTTTCGACCGCTCGGTTTTTGATCTCGACCAGAAAGAAATGCCTGCTTAATCGGCATTTAAGCCGATGCGCCAATCTCGCGTGCCGTTTTTGCTTGATGCGCTGCACAATCTCTGCAGGTTGGATAGGCGCGACGCCAAGGGAGGCTGTCGCCTGACATCGAGGCCACCGACCGGCCTTTCGCTGAGCACCGCCGCTCCTCACCCTCCGATCGTTCGATCGCGACGGTGGCGAGCGGCTTTTTTGTTTGCGGCGACACGGTCGCCGCCGAGCTGACTGGAGGTCTCCATGCGCTCACTCCTCACCCGCCGCGCCGCGCTGGCGGGCGCGCTCGCCGGCGCGATGACCCTCGGCCTCGCCGCCGGGGGCGCCAAGGCCGAGCTTCTCGATGTCGAGAAAGACGAGCTCAAATTCGGTTTTATCAAGTTGACCGACATGGCCCCGCTCGCGGTCGCCTATGAGAAGGGCTATTTCGAAGATGAAGGCCTGTTCGTCACGCTTGAGCCGCAGGCGAATTGGAAAGTTCTTCTCGACCGCGTGATCACCGGCGAGCTCGACGGCGCGCACATGCTGGCGGGCCAGCCCTTGGCGGCGACCATCGGCTACGGCACCGAGGCGCACATCATCACCCCGTTCTCGATGGATCTGAACGGCAACGGCATCACCGTGTCGAACGAGGTTTGGGAGGAGATGAAGCAGTACGTGCCGCAGGACGCGGACGGCAAACCGATCCATCCGATCTCGGCCGAGGCGCTGAAGCCGGTTGTCGAGCGGATCCGCGGCGAAGGACAGACCTTCAACATGGGCATGGTGTTCCCGGTCTCGACCCACAATTACGAGCTGCGCTACTGGCTGGCCGCCGGCGGCTTGAAGCCGGGCTATTACTCGCCCGAAAACGTGTCGGGCCAGATCGACGCCGACG
>CAZBIG010000177.1:0-6571 GCA_964491865.1 uncultured Neomegalonema sp.
TAGGCGCCGACGTCGATCGCGGTCTCGCCCTCCTTGGTGAGCGCCTCGCCGCGCGGGTATGACCAGACCACGGAGGCGACGCCGTAGGACTTCGCCTCCGCGATCATCTCGGCGATCTCTTCGAACATTTCGAGACCGGCCATGGAGCCCGGATAGATCGTGAAGCCGATCGCCGAGCAGCCCAGGCGCAGCGCGTCCTCGACCGAGGCGGTGATCGCCTGGTCCTTCGCCGCCTCTTTGGGCATCAGCGAGTTGGCGGAATTCGCTTTCAGGATCGTCGGGATCTGGCCGGCGAATTGATCGGCGCCCGCCTCGATCATCCCGAGCGGCGCCGCATAGGCGTTCAGACCGGCGTCGATCGCCAGCTGGAAATGATAGTGCGGGTCGTAAGCGGCCGGATTGGGCGCGAACGACCGCGCCGGGCCGTGCTCGAAACCCTGGTCCACCGGCAGAATGATCATCTTGCCCGTGCCGCCCAGCTCGCCCTGCATCAGCATGCGGCAGAGATTGGCCTTCACGCCCGCGTTCTCGGACGCGTAGTTGGCGAGGATCGACTTGACGGTCTCGGTGATGCGCATTCTCGGGCTCCTTCCGCGCGACGGGCCGACGGCTCCGCGCGATCCGCTGTCTTCTCGACCGAGCGCCGGGCGCGACCACGCGGCCCGAGGGGGGGAGGCGGCGGCGCCGCTTCCGATCCGCCTCGGATCGCCTGACGCGGGAAACGCCGCTCGCCGTTTCCGCTATTGCCGCGCCGGTACCGGGTCAACCATGCGCAGAGCCGGCGGCGCAGCGGCGCGACGGTCAAGCAGCTTTCGCGCCAATCTCGGTCGCGCTAGGACGCCGGAAACGGGGTAGGGGAGGCCGGCCATGCTGCGGCGCGCGCTGTTTTTGTTCATCGGCCTGCTCGGGGCGGCCGCGGCGTCTCAGGGGCCCGCCTTCATGGCGGCCTATGAGCGCGCGCTGGCGGCTCGGATCGCCGAACTCGACAGGGCGATCGTGGCGATCGAGCGGGACGCGGCGGCCAATCTCGGCGACGCCGCCGGCGCGCCGGCGTTGCGGAACCGGCGCGCGGATTTGGCGGTCCGTCGCGACCGCCTGTCGGCCGCCTGGCCGTCGCCGCTGCTCGCCCTGCCCGCGGCCTATGACCGCGAAACGGCCGACGCCGCGCTGTTCGCCTATCGCCCGGCTCCGCCCGCGACGCTGGCGGCGGCGGGGCACGCGCTCGCGGGGTTCTTCGCGGCGCGGCTTTTGACATGGCTGGGGCTCGCCGCCTTCGGCCGGGCGCGCGGGCGTCCTCGCCCCCCGCGGCGGGGCGCCGATCGTTAGATTTTACGGCAAATTCACGTCGGGCGCGGATAACCGAGGGCGTTGTTGAGGAGACGCGCCGTCATGAGATTGCTCCGCCCTAGCCTCGTCGCGCCCACGCGCATCACGGCGCTGTTGGCGGCCGTCGTGGCGTTCGCCGGGATTGCGCAGGCCGAGCCCGAATTCGAGAACGCGCCGTCGCCGGTGAAGCGGATCCTGGTGCTGCACTCGTATCATGCGAGTTTCGCCGTGCGTCTGGCGGCGAACGACGAGCTGCGCGCCGCGTTCGCCGAAGGGTACGAGCTCGAGGAGGAGTTCCTCGACACGAAGCGGCGCGATCCGGAGACCGGCTTCAAAATCATGCGCGGTCTTCTCGAGGAGAAACTCGACCGGCGCGGCCCGCCGGATCTGGTCATCGCCTTCGACGATCACGCGCTGACCTTCATCGAGGCGCATCGCCGCGCGCTGTTCGCCGACGCGCCGGTGGTGTTCGCCGCGGTGAACGATCTCAGCCTGGCCCGGCGCATGGCCGCCGCCCCGTTGACCGCCGGCGTGCTCGAGCAGCATCCCTACGCCGAGACCGTGGCGCTGGCGAGCCGGCTCAACCCCGAGCCGCTCGACACGATCATCGCGATCGCGAACAGCAGCGCGGCGTCGCAGACGAATGTCGAAAGCCTGCGCGCTTTGACCGACATCGCCGGAGTGCGGCTCGAGATCCTGTCGCTCGATGGTTTGTCGTTTGACGAGGCGGCCGAGGTCATGGCGGCCGAGCGCCGCCCCGGGGCCGCCTATCTGTTCATGGCGGCGTTTCGTGATCGGACGGGCCTGACCTTGGGCGGGCGCGCGGCCATCACCCGGCTGGCGGCGCGCAGCGGCCGCCCGATCTACACCGCGGTCGACTATGGCGGCGACACCGGGGCCGTCGGCGGGCATTCGCTGAGGATGGTCGAGCACACCCGCGCCGCCGTGTCGATCGCCCGCCGAGTGCTCGACGGCGCCCCGATCGACGCCTTCCCGCTGGTGCGCGGGCTGCCCACCCGGGCCGTCGTCGACCAGCTGGCGGCCGAGCGTTACGGGCTGCGCCTCGACGCGCTGCCCGACACCGTGCGCATCGACAACGCGCAGCCGGGCTTTTGGCGCGCCCGGGGCGAGGCGATCACGGTCGGCCTGTTGGTTCTCGGCGGGATGATGGGCGTCGTCGCGCTCGTTTACTTCGCCAGCAAAGAGGCTCAGGACCGGCTGCGGGCGCTCAACCGAGAGATGGAGAGCCGCAACGCCGAGCTTGAAGACGCCCAGGCGCGGATCGAGCATCAGGCGTTTCACGACGCGCTGACCGGGTTGCCGAACCGGCGCTATCTCGAGCGGCGCTTCGAGGAGGCCTGGACGGATGGGACGGAGCCGGCCGACAGCGCCCGCGCAGGCTGCTGGGCCCTGCTGCACGTCGACCTCGATCGCTTCAAACAGATCAACGACACGCTCGGTCACGCGGCGGGCGACCATGTGCTGTGCGAAGTGGCCGAGCGGATCCAGCGCTCGCTGCCGGCGCAAGGGTTCGCCGCGCGCATCGGCGGCGACGAGTTCGTCGTGCTCGCGCCGTTCGTCGGGCCGGACGCGGTCTCGGCCTACGCCGAGGCGCTGATCGAGTCGTTGCGCCGACCGGTGAACTTCGAAAACCAGCTCTGCCGCTTCGGCGCGAGCGTGGGCGTGGCGCTGGCGCAGTCGCCCGTCGAGCTGGGCGGCGATCTGTTCCGCAACGCCGACATGGCGCTTTATCAGGCGAAATCGCAGGGCCGCGGCCAGTTCGCCTTTTTCACGGACTCGCAAAAAGAACAGGCGGTCAGCGCCAAGCGGCTGGCCGACGATCTGTTGCGCGGGCTCGAGGCGGGCGAGATCGCCCCCTATTTCCAGCCGCAGATCTCGGCCAAAACCGGCGAGGTGGTCGGCGTCGAGGCCCTCGCCCGGTGGCTGCATCCGACCCTCGGCGTGCTGGCGCCCGCCCACTTCATGGGGATCGCGGCGCAGCATGGTCTGACCGCCGAGATCGATCGGGTGATCCTCAGCCAGGCGCGCAAGCATCTCGAGACCTGGCGCGCCCAAGGGGTCCGTCTCGAGCAGCTGTCGGTGAACGTCTCGCCCTCTCGGCTGCTGGATCCGACGCTCGGCGATTACATCCGGCATCTCGACTTCGGCGAGACCGCGCTCTGCGTCGAACTGCTCGAATCCACCTTCCTCGACCGTGAGGACGACCCCGCTTTCTGCGCGGTGTCCCGGCTGCGCGAGCAAGGCGTCCGCGTCGAGATCGACGATTTCGGCACCGGCCACGCCTCGATCATCAGCCTTCTGCGCATTCGCCCCGATCGGTTCAAGATCGCCCCCGAGGTCTCGAAGCTGATCGAGGTGTCGGAGCAGCATGAGGGGCTGTTGCGCGCGATCATCGACATCGGCCGCGCGCTCGACATCGGCGTCGTGGCCGAGGGCGTCGAGACCCAGGCGCATTTCGACTTCCTCAGTCGGATCGGCTGCGAGGTGCTGCAAGGGTATGCGATCAGCCGGCCGATTCCGCCCCACGAGATCGCGACCTTCGTGCAGTCGCGCCGTCCGCTCGAGCTGAAGATCGCCTGACGCGGCGTCTCAAGCGCCCGGGTCTTCGGCGGCGCGGCGCACGGACGAGGGGCCCAGATGCGCGGCCCCGCGCGCTTCGGCGAGCGCGATTTGGCGTTGGCGCTCGCGCCGTCGGTCGCGCTGATCGGGCGCGATGTCGGCGGCGCACCAGCGGCACGAGACGCCGGGCGCGAAGTCGGGCCCCGCCTGATCGGCGGGCGTCAACGGACGCCGGCAGCCGCGGCAGAGCGCATGGCCGTCCGCGCGCAGATCATGGCCGACCGAGACCCGTTCGTCGAACACGAAGCAGCCGCCCCGCCAAAGGCTGCGCTCCGGCGGCGTGACCTCGAGATACCGCAGGATCCCGCCCTCGAGTTGCAGCACCCGCTCGAAGCCCTGCGCGCGGAGCCAGGCCGAGGCTTTCTCGCAGCGCACGCCGCCGGTGCAGTACATCGCGACCGGGGGCTTGTCGGCCAGCGCCGGCGACCGGGCGGCCCAGGCGGGAAAATCGCGGAAGCTGTCCGTGCCGGGGTCGATCGCGCCTTCGAAGCGGCCGATCGCCGTCTCGTAAGCGTTGCGGACGTCGATCACCGCCACCCCAGGCTCGGCGATCGCGCGGTTCCAGTCCTCGGGCGGGACATAGGCGCCGACCCGGTCGGGCGCGACCAGGCCGGGCGCGCCCATGGTCACGATCTCGCGCTTCAAGCGGATTTTGAGGCGTCCGAAGGGCGCGCCGTCGGACCAGCTCTCTTTCCAGCTGAGCCGCGCGAGGCCGGGCGCCGCGCCGCGAAGCCGGTCCAGGAAGGTCCGCAGCGCGCGCTCCGGGCCCGCGAGCGTGCCGTTGACGCCTTCCTCGGCGATCAACAGCGAGCCGACCACGCCCGAGGGCGCGGCCGCCCGCAGCCGCTCGACCAGGGTCTCGGGCGCGGAGAGAGCGGTGAAGCGATAGAGCGCGGCCACCAAAAAGCGCCCCTCCGCCGCCGTTCTGGCCTCGGGGGACATCAGGCCTCGCGGTCGAGCGCCGCGACGCCGGGCAGGGTCTTGCCCTCGAGCCATTCCAAAAACGCGCCGCCGGCGGTCGAGACGTAGCTGAAGCGCGCCGCGGCCCCCGACGCGTTCAGCGCCGCCACCGTGTCGCCCCCGCCGGCCACCGACAACAGCGCGCCCGCATCGGTCAGCGCCGCCGCATGGGCCGCGGCCGCGTTGGTCGCGGCGTCGAACGGGGCGAGCTCGAAGGCCCCGAGCGGGCCGTTCCAAACCAGCGTCTTCGCCGCGTCGAGCCGCTGCGTGATCGCCTCGACCGAGCGCGGCCCGGCGTCGAGGATCATGCCGTCGGGCGGGACCTGATCCACCGGGGCCACATGATGCGGCGCGTGCGCTTTGAACTCGGCGGCGACCACCACGTCGCTCGGCAGCACGATCTCGCAGCCCTGCTCCGCCGCGGTCGCGACGATGGCGCGAGCGGTTTCGGCCAGGTCGTGTTCGCAGAGCGATTTGCCGACCTCGACCCCTTGGGCGGCCAGGAAGGTGTTGGCCATGCCGCCGCCGATCACGATCTGGTCGACCTTGGCCGACAGGTTCGCCAGCAGCTCGAGCATGGTCGAGACATTGGCGCCGCCGACCACGGCCCTCACCGGCCGCTCGGGCGCGGAGAGGGCGCGGCCGAGCGCGTCGAGTTCGGCCTGCATGCCGCGGCCCGCCGCCGCGGGCAGCAGTCGGGCCAAGGCTTCGGTCGAGGCGTGGGCCCGATGCGCGGCCGAGAAGGCGTCGTTCACATAGGCGTCGCCGACCCGCGCCAGCGCCGCCGCGAAGTCGGGGTCGTTCGCCTCTTCGCCGGGATGAAAGCGCGTGTTCTCGAGCAGCAGGACTTGTTCATCGGCCAGCGCTTCGGCGGCCCGTTCCGCGGTCGGCCCGACGCAGTCGTCGACAAAAACCACGCCCCGCCCCAGCGCCGCCGCGAGGGGGGCTCGGACTACGCTCAGGCTCATCTCGGGCCGCCGCTGCCCTTTGGGTCGGTCGAAATGGGCCAACAGAATCGGTCGGCCGCCTTTCGCGATCACTTCGTTGACGGTGGGGGCGATCCGCTCGATCCGCGTCGCGTCGGCGACCCGGCCGTTTTCGACCGGGACGTTGAGATCGACGCGGATCAGCACGCGCTTGTCCCGCAGGTCCAGATCGTCAAGCGTGGGCGTCGGCATAGGGCTCCTCCCGTGGGCGCGCCGGCGCGGGGCGGCGCTTCGGTACGGGCGCCGATGGCGAGATCGGCGCCGGCTGGATCGAGACGACGCGACGCGCGATCAGATCTTCGCGGCGAGCGCCACCGCGGTGTCGTTCATCCGGTTCGAGAAGCCCCATTCGTTGTCGTACCAGCTCAGGATCCGCACGAGCGCCCCGTCCATCACCTTGGTCTGATCGAGATGCGCGATCGAGGAGCGGTCGTCGTGATTGAAGTCCTGGCTCACCAACGGCTCGGTGGTCACGCCCAGAATCCCCTTCAGCGGGCCCTCGGCGTATTCCGTGAGCGCGGCGTTCACCTCCTCGACGCTGGTCGGCCGCGCGGCGACGAACTTGAAGTCGACCACCGAGACGTTCGGCGTCGGCACGCGGATCGCCACGCCGTCGAGCTTGCCGTTCAATTCGGGCAGCACCAGACCCACCGCCTTGG
>CAZBIG010000178.1:0-6556 GCA_964491865.1 uncultured Neomegalonema sp.
TGCGAGGTCGAGGTCGACCCGGAGACCGGCGTGATCGAGATCCTGCGCTTCACGGCGTCGGACGATTTCGGCAACGTCGTCAATCCGATGATCGTCGAGGGCCAGGTGCATGGCGGGGTGGTCCAGGGGCTGGGCCAAGCCTTCATCGAGAACTGCGCCTATGACGAGAACGGCCAGCTGCCGTCGGGCAGCTATATGGACTATGCGATGCCCCGCGCCGACCAGTTCCCGCGCTTCGCGGTCAGCCTCAGCCCGAACGCCACGCCGTGCACGCACAACCCGCTCGGGGTGAAAGGGTGCGGAGAGGCCGGCGCCATCGGCGCGCCGCCCGCGCTGGTGAACGCGGTGATGGACGCGCTGAAGGATTACGGCGTGCGTCATCTCGACATGCCCCTGACCCCGGTGAAGGTCTGGGGCGCGATCCAGAAAGCCAAAGCGGGCGCGACCGACGCCGCGGCCGGCGCCGACGCGGGCGCGAGCCCCGACGCCGCGGCCGCGCCGAGCGGCGGCGGTCTGCTCGGCCGCTTGTTCGGCCGCGGCGCCTGAGCGCCCGCGGAAAAGGAGACTGTCATGTACGATTTCGCCTACCTCCGCCCGACCAGCCTGGCCGACGCGGTGTCGGCCCTGAGCGCCGAAGGGGCCCAGGCCCTCGGCGGCGGGCAGACCCTGACCCCCACCATGAAACAGCGACTCGCGCAGCCCGAGACCCTGGTCGACCTGACCGGTCTCGCTGAATTGCGGGGCGTCTCGGTCGCCGACGGCGTCGTCGAGATCAAAGGCGCGACCCGGCACGCCGACGTCGAGCGCTCGGCCGAAGTGCGCGCCGCGATCCCGGCGCTGACCGACCTGGCCAGCAAGATCGGCGATCCGCAGGTGCGCAACCGCGGCACCATCGGCGGGTCGGTCGCGAACAACGACCCGTCCGCCTGCTATCCGGCCGCGGTGCTGGGGCTGGGCGCGACCGTCGTCACCAACACGCGCGAGATCGCCGCGGACGCCTTCTTCAAAGGCCTCTACGAAACCGCGCTCGAAGACGGCGAGATCATCACCGCGGTGCGGTTCCCGACGCCCGACGCCGCCAATTGGCAAAAGTTCGTCCAACCCGCCTCGCGCTTCTCGCTGGTGGGCGTGTTCGTCGCCAAGTTCGGCGATCAGGCGCGCGTGGCCGTGACCGGCGCCTCCGAAAGCGGCGTGTTCCGCCATCCGGGGCTTGAGCAGGCGCTGTCCGCCGCCTTCACGCCCGACGCCGTCGATCCTGTGCCGGTCGCGGCCCAGGGCATGATCGACGATCTTCACGGCACGCCGGAGTACCGCGCGCATCTCGTGAAAGTCATGACCAAGCGCGCGGTCGCGGCGCTGGTCTGACGGGCCGGGCGGCGGTTCGAACGCCGCCGGCGGCTGTGATTTAATTGACGCGCCCGTGCGGATTTCCGCGCGGCGTAAGCGTGGTGCGGCGGCGCGTCTTCTTTCGACCGCGTTTCGGCTGTCGACACACTGCCTATGTTTGACGCGCGTTGCGGCGGGCGGCGGGCCAATGGCGGCCGTCCGGACGCCGGACGCGCCCTAAAGACGCTCAAATGAACGGATCAAACCTCTCCTTCGCCTCAAGATTTGGATTCGATCACGCCTTATAGTTTTTTGGGAAGACGGTCGGACTAGATATTGTGGCGCATTTTGTGGTAGAGATTCTTGACGGAGGCGAGGAGACCAACGCATGCGTCTTGAGATCTTACGGGAGCCGGCCCGGGGCAGCCGATCTGGGCTCTCGGTCTTATTTCTTCACGGCATCTGCTGTAGCGCGGACGTATGGCGTCCCGATTTCTTGGAGGCGTTCGCCGCGCGCGGCCATGAAGCGGCCGCGCTGTCGTTTCGGGGGCATGGGCGAAGCGGCGGTCGTCAGGCCTTGGCCTGGACCACGCTGAAAGATTACGCGGACGATCTCGACAGCGCGCTCGAGACGCTCGAGGGACCCGTGGCGATCGTCGGCCATTCGATGGGCGGCGCGGTGCTGCAAGAGCATCTCCGCCGCGGCGGCCGCCCCTCGGCGGCGGTGCTGATGAACACCGTGCCCCCCTACGGTTTGGCGCACGCGTCCATGAGGCTGCTGCTGAACGCGCCCGGCGCTTGGGGCAGCTTGGCGATGGCCAACGCCTTCGGGTTCGGGGTGGTCAGCCACCAGGCCATGCGCGATCTGCTGGCGGGGCCCCGGGTCGACCAGAAGCGCTTCCGCGACTTCCTGGCGGCGGCGGGCGACGAGTCGCCGCTGGTCGGCTTCGAACTGCAGGGCTGGCGGCCCTTCGCGCCCGAGCCCTGGCGGGCCCCTGGCCTGCCGCCCATCCTGACGCTTGGCGGCGCCGAGGACCGGCTGGTGTCCCTGACCGACCTCTACGCCACCGCGGCCTATTACGGCAGCCGACCGATCGCGCTGTCCGGCATGGGCCATGTTCCGATGATCGAACCCGACTGGCGCCGGGCCGCCGAACCGGTGCTCGACTGGCTCGACCGCGCCGTGCTGGGGCTCGAGCGGGCCGCCTGAGCTCACGCGCCCGTCATCGCGCGTGAACCGCGCGCTCTTCGCCTGGATGCGACAAGCGCCTAGTTTGTCGCCCACCAGAGTGCGCCGCGCGCCCATGCGCCGCAGCGCCGGGAACGACGGAGAGCGACGCCATGCAGGCCTATTTCCTATTCCCCCTCAGCGCTGCGGCGATCGCCGCCGCCGCGTTTTTGGCGTTCAAATTCGAGGACGCGCCGCTCTATGTCGAGCTGCGGACGGCGCAGCCGCCGCTCACCGTCGTTTTGTTCGACGAGATGCGCGACACGCTGGTGCGCTGACCCCGGCGGCGTCGGCTCTTCCCAAACGGCCTCGGATCGGCGCTAAATCGCGTCGAACCGCACGCTTTCGGGAGATCCGCATGACCCGCCGACCGCGCGCCGCCCGCTCCGGGCCCGCCGCCGCCCCCGCCGCTCGAGACGCCGCCCGGAAAACGGCTCGGAACGCTTCGCGAAACGCCGCTCGCCGGGCCGCGCTCGGCGCCGCGGTGTGCGCGGTCCTCGGCCTCGCCTCGGGGCCGGCCGCCGCCAAAGAGTTCAAGGTCGGGGTGCTGCTGCCCTTTTCAGGCGTCTACGCGACGCTGGGCGAGCAGATCGAGAACGGCTTCAAGCTCGGCGTCGCGCATTTCGGCGACCGCCTCGGCCCCCATAGCTTGACCCTGCTGCGAGAGGACAGCGAAGCGAAGCCGGCGGTCGGCCTCGCCAAGGCGAAGAAGCTGGTGCTGCAAGAGCGCGTCGACATCGTGGCGGGGGTGGTCTCGTCGGCGGTGCTGGCCGGGTTGCGCGATTTCGCCGACGCCACTGAGACGCCGATCGTCGTGGCCAACGCCGGAAACGACGACATGACCGGCGAGCGGTGCTCGCCCTATCTGGTGCGCGTCTCGTTCTCGAACAGCCAAACGGTGCGGCCGATGGGCCGCTGGATGTACGAGAAAGGGGTGCGCACGGCCTATTTGATGGCCCCCGACTACGCGGCCGGCCGGCAGCAAATGAACACCTTCCGCGCCGAGTTCGAAGCGGCGGGCGGCGAGATCGTGGGCGAGGCCTATCCGCCGCTGCAGGGCGTCCAGGATTACGGCCCCTATCTGACGACGGCCCAAGCTCAAAACCCCGACGCCTTGTTCGCCTTCTTCGCCGGCGGCGCCGCGATCCGCTTCGTGAAGCAGCACGACGCGTTCGGCCTTAAGGAGACGCTGCCGCTCTATGGCGCGGGCTGGCTGGTCTCGCCCGCCTATGTCGCGGTCCAGGGCTCGGCGGCGGACGGGGTGATCGGGTCGCTCAACTATGTGACCAGCATCGACACGCCCGAAAACGCGCGCTTCCAGCAAGGCTATCGCGACGCCCATGGCGAGGTCGGCTCGGAATACGCGGTGGCCGGGTACGACGCGGCGCGCCTGATCATCGAGGCGATCGCCGCCGCCGAGGCCGAAGGCGCCGCCGACGACAAGGCGCGCGTCTCGGCGCTGCTCAGCCAGGTGTCGTTCAAGGGGCCGCGGGGGCCGCTGAAGATCGACCCGGCGACCAACAACGTGGTGCAGAACATCTACATCTTCGAGACCACCGTGTCCGAGGACGGGGTCGTCGCGCAGACCGTTCTCGACGTCGCCGAGGACGTCGCGGACCCGCCGAACGGCTGCGCCCTCTGAACGAGGACGCCTTCACGCACCGCGCGCTGATCGTCTCGGCGGCGTTTCGGGTGGCGGGGCGCGGGGTGGCGCTGACGCCGGATCTGCCGACGCCGCGCCTGGGCCGCTTCCACCCTTTCGAGGCGCCCGCGCGCATCGTCTGTCGCACGGCGCGCCGGACGGTGGCGGTCTCGTTTTCGCTGGCGCACTACAACCTGGCCGATCGAACCGGCCGCTGGCGGATCGCGGCGCTGATCGCCGACGCCCAACCCGAAGACGCGCCGCCCGGGTCAGAGCTTTGGGTGACCGAGGCGACCCGGGCGCGCCTTGCCGGAGCGCGCCCGGATTAAGCGGCGCGCGCTGATCCGACCGCGCTCGGCCCGGCGCGCGCCGGCGCGGCGCGTTGCTCGGTCCGCGAAAAGGCCCTATTTGGCGAGCCGACCCGACAAAGAGGCGTCATGCTCTCCGATCCGAGCTTTTGGGTGCTTCAGACCCTGAACGCGCTCCAGCTGGCGATGCTGCTGTTCCTGATCTCGGTCGGGCTGACGGTGGTTTTCGGCCTGATGAATTTCGTCAACCTCGCCCATGGCGGGTTTTACGCGCTCGGCGCCTACGCCGCCGCCAGCGCCGCCCAGGCGACCGGCGGCTTTTGGGCGACCCTGCTGCTGGCGCCGCTGGCCGTGGCGCTATTCGGGGCGCTCATCTTCCGCTTTTTGATCGCGCCGTTCCGGGCCGAGGGCCCGATGGCGCAAGTCCTGATCACCTTCGGCCTGCTGTTCATGCTGGTGGACGGCGTGCGGCTGGTCTGGGGCGCCCAGGAAGTCGGCCTCGCCGAAGCGCCGCTGCCCGGCCAGACGCAGGCTTTCGGCGCGCCTTATCCGCTTTATCGGCTGGTGCTGATCGGGCTCGGCCTGGCCGTGTTCGCGGGGCTTTACGCGCTGCTCGAGCGCACCCGGCTGGGGGCGTCGGTGCGCGCCTGCGTCGACGATCCGGAGATGGCGCGCTGTCTTGGCGTCGATGTCGAGCGGACCTTTTTCGGCGCGTTTCTGCTCGGCTGCGCGCTGGCCGGGCTGGGCGGGGCGGCGGCGCTGCCGGTGCTGAGCGCCGAGCCCACCATGGCGGTCGAAATCTTGATCCCGTCGCTGGCGGTGGTGGTGATCGGGGGGCTCGGCTCGCTGAAAGGCGCGCTGGCCGGCGCTTTGGCGATCGGGGCGGCGCAGAGCTTCGGCCCCAGCCTGGCGCAGGGCGCCGCCGACGCCGGGCTGATCTCGACCGAAGCCGCCGCGGTGATCGCGGCTGTGATGGTTTATGCGTTGTTGGCGTTGGTGCTCGCGCTGAAGCCCGAGGGGTTGTTCCCGGTGCGGCGGTCCGCGTGACCCGGCCGCTCGACACCGCCCCCCCGAGCGGCGCCGCGCGCGACCGGCGTCGCCACGCGATCGCCGCGGCGATCTTCGGCGCGCTGGCCGTCTGGTGGACCCAGGCCGAGTTTTACGGCCACGAGATCCTGGCCGAGATCGCCTGCTTCGCCATCTTGTGCGTCGCGCTCGATCTGGCGGCGGGCTATGGCGGCATGGTGTCTCTGGGCCACGCCGCTCTGTTCGGCGGCGGGGCCTACGCCTATGCCGCGGGCGTGCTGTGGTTCGGCTTGCCGCCGGTCGCGGCGGCGGCCCTCGCCCCGCTGGTCACGGCCGCGGCCGCCGCGGCCGTCGCCGCGGTCTCGGCCCGCGCCGAAGGCGCGTTCTTCATCATGCTGACGCTGGCCTTCGGCGAGATGGGCCGACAGGCGGTGTTCGCGACGCGCTCGCTCGGCGGCGACGACGGGCTGACCCCGCCGCCGCTGGACCTTTCGGCCCTGGGCGCGCCGCCCGGCGACGGCGCCGCTTTCGCTCTGTTCGCGCTGATCGTCGCCGCCCTGACTTACGCGGGCGCGGCCGTCCTGACCGCCTCGCCCTTCGGACGCGCGTTGGCGGCGGTTCGGGACAACCCGGCGCGGATGGCGGCGCTCGGCGTGTCGCCCGCCCGCGTCCGGATCGCCGCCTTCGCCGTCTCGGGCGCGATCGCCGGGCTGGGCGGCGTCTTGTTCGCGCTGCGCCCTTTCATCCTGATCAATCCGGGCCTGCTCGGCTGGACGGTCAGCGGCGAGGCGCTGGTCATGACGATCTTGGGCGGGCTCGGCACGCTGGCCGGGGCGGTCGCCGGGGCCGTTTCGGTCGTGACGCTGCGCTATGCGCTGGGCGACGTCACCGATTTTTGGGGGTTCTGGCTCGGGGCGATCCTGGTGGCGGTGGTCGCCTTCCGCCGCGACGGCCTGATCGGCGCGTTGGAAAGCGCGCTCGAAGCGGTGCGGGCGCGCGCGGCGGGGCGGGGCCCCCCCCCCCCCC
>CAZBIG010000179.1:0-6521 GCA_964491865.1 uncultured Neomegalonema sp.
GCTCGGCGCGGCTGACGGCCGAGCGCATCGCGACCGCGCCGACGGCGCGCGTGGCGCTCGACGCGCAGCTCGACGGCGCGCCGGCGGCCCTGCGCGCCCGGGTCGAGACCGAGCCCCGGAACGGGACCGACACCGCCGCCCGGAACACGACCCGGAACAGGAACACGACCCTGAACAGGAACGCGACCCGGAACAGGAACGGGGGCGGGGCGACGGCGATCCGGCTCGAGCGGCTGACGCATCGGGGCGCGACCGCCTCTGGCGCGGCGCGCTTAAGCGACGGCTTGGCGACCGGACGCTTTCGCCTCGACGCGCCCGATCTCGCGCCGTTCTCGGGGCTCGCCGGGCTTGATCTGGCCGGGCGGCTCGCGGCGGATCTGCGGCTTTCCGGGGCGCGCGGCCGCCAGGCCTTCGCCCTCGACGCCGACGGCGCGGCGCTGTCCGCCGGCCGATCGGCCCGGCTCGACACGATCGCCCTGACCGCGACCGGCGGCCCCGGGACCGTCGAGGCCCGGCTGCGGGCCGACGGGCTGAGCCTCGGCGGCTTTCGACGGGCGACCGCCGAGGCGGCGCTTGCGGTCGCGACCGAGAGCGGCGGCGCCACGACGCTCAGGCTCGACGCGTTCGAAGCGCGCAACGCGGCGCTGACGCTCGCCTTGGCGGCGCCGGCCACGCTGCGGGTCGACGACGCCGGCGCGCGGCTTTCGGAAACCACGCTGCGCCTCAACGACGGCCGCGCCGCGCTGTCCGGGACGATCGGGCGCACGGTGGATCTGGCGGCGCGGATCGACGACGCGCCGCTCGGGCTGCTGTCGACGCTCGAGCTCGCGCCCGTGGCCGAGGGGCGGTTGACCGGCGAGTTGAGGCTTCGCACCGGGCGCAACGCGATCGGCCGCGCCGATCTGGCCGTCGCCGGCCTCGGCGTCGGGCGCGCCGGCGACCGGCTGAGCGCCGCCGAGCGCGTCGACGCCGAGATCGCGGCGGACTGGGACGGAGCCGAGGCGCGCCTGTCCGCCGCGCTGCGCGCGCGCGACGCCGAGCCGATGAGCCTGGACCTCGCGCTGCCGCTGGTCGGGGCGCCTTGGCCCGCGCCGCCGCGCGGGGCCGAGATCGCCGGCGCGCTGCGCTGGTCGGGCGACGTCGCGCGGCTGTGGCCGCTGGTCCCGACCGAAGGGGCGCTGCTGTCCGGTCCGACCGAGATCGATCTTCGCCTAGCGGGCCCGCTCGACGCGCCGCGCCTGGACGGCGCGGCCGAGATCCGCGGCGGTCGGCTGCAGGTGATCGACACCGGCACCGATCTGCGAGACCTGACCGCGCGGGCGGCGGCCGAGCCCGACGGCGCGGTCGCGCTGACGGCGCGGGCGACCGACGGCGCCGCGGGCCGACTAAGCGCGAACGGCGCGGCGCGTCTCGACACCGGCGCGGTCCGCATCGCCGTCCAAGCCGCGGACGCGGTGGTGGCGCGGCGCGACGACGTCGCCGCCCGGCTCGACGCGGATCTTCTGGCCGAGATCGGAATCGAGACGCCTCGCCTTTCGGGCGCGGTGACTTTGCAAGAGGCCGAGCTGAGGCTCATCGGGGGCGGAACGACGACGCCGCCGCTGATCGCGGTGCGCGACGCGCGGGCCGAGCCGTCGACCGGCCCGGCCGACGACCCCGACGCGCCGCCGATCGCGCTGGATCTCACGGTCGACATGCCGGGGCGCATCTACGCGCGCGGGCGCGGGCTCGACAGCGAATGGGGCGGCCGGCTGCGGGTCGGCGGCACGGCTGCGGACCCGACGGTGATCGGCGATCTCGAGGCGCTGCGGGGCTTGTTCAGCTTCGCGGGCCGACCGTTCCGAATCGAGGGCAGCGCCGTGCGCTTCACCGGACCGCCCGAACCGCGCCTCGACATCCGCCTGACGCGCGAGACCGATCAGATCTCGGGCGAGATCGCGGTGACCGGCCCGGCGACCGCGCCGACGCTCGGCTTCTCCTCGACGCCCGCGTTGCCCGAGGACGAGATTCTGCCGCAGCTGGTGTTCGGCCGCCCTCTGGCGCAACTGACCCCGCTCGAGGGCGCGCAATTGGCCGCCGGGCTGGCGGCCTTGACCAGCGGCAAGCCCGGCGCGCTCGACGCCGCGCGCGAGCTGATCGGCGCCGACCGGTTGGAGGTCGACCAGAACGCCGAGGGCGGCGGGCGGGTCCGCGCCGGCCGCTACGTCGCTCCGGGCGTCTATGTCGAGGGCCGGCAGGGCGTCGAGCCCGGCGACCGCTCGGTCGGGGTCGAAATCGAAGTGACCCCGCAAATCCGGCTCGAGGGCGAGACGGGCGCGGCGGGGGACGCCGGCCTCGGGATCCAATGGCGTCGAGACTATTAGGAGACGATTCGGCGGGCCCGCTTGCCAAACCGCCCGCGACCGGCTTGCCTGCGTCTCTTAGCGGCCCCGCGCTCGCGCAAGACGGCGCGGCGAGCCTTTGGGCGGGGCCTGAGGGAGGGCGGGCATGAACCTGTCGATCGCGCTGCGTCAGCGGGCGCGCCTGAAGCCGACGGCCCCCGCCGTCAGTTGGGATCGCGCGGTCTGGGATCCGCCCTACGCGCCGGGCGGCGCGCTCGACTATGCGGGCTTCGAAACGCTGGTCGCGCGCCTCGCCGGCGGCCTGCGCCATCGCCTCGGCCTGCGGCCCGGACAGCGCGTCGCGATGGCGATGGCGAACGCGCCCGAGTTTTTGCCGACGCTGTTCGGCGTCTGGCGCGCGGGGCTGGTCGCCGCGCCCCTCAACAGCAAGCTGCACCCGCGCGAGTTCGCCGACATCTTCGCGGATCTCGAGGCCGCTGTGGTGGTGGCGACGCCGGCGCTGGCCGAGACCTTGGCGGCGGGCGGCCCGCCCGTGATCGCGACCGAAAGCGCCGAGTTCGCGGCGCTGCTGGCGGCCGACCCGGTCGAGGCGGTCGACACGGTCGGGGCCGGGCCCGGCGACCCCGCCTGGATCTTTTTCACCTCGGGCACCACCGGGCGGTCGAAGGGCGCGATCCTGACCTTTCGCAACCTGCTCGCGATGAGCTGGGCCTATTTCGCCGATATCGACCAGGTCTCGCCGGGCGACGTGCAAGTCCACGCCGCCCCGATGTCGCACGGCTCGGGACTGTACGGGCTGCCTTTCGTGCTCGCGGGGGCCGAGAACCTGGTGACGCCCGGCTTCGACCCGGATCGGCTGTACGACCTGATGCGCGACCGGCGCCGCGTCAGCTTCTTCGCCGCGCCGACCATGGTCGGCCGGCTGACGGCGCATCGCCGCGCCGGCGAGGACGTGTCGGGATTGAAGACGCTCTGCTACGGCGGCGCGCCGATGTATGTCGCCGACTGCCGACGGGCGCTCGCGCAATTCGGGCCTCGGCTGTATCAGCTCTATGGTCAGGGCGAGGCCCCGATGACCATCTCTCACGTCTCGAAGGCGATGCACGCCGAGCAAGATCGGCCCGATTTCGAGGCTCTGCTCGGCTCGGCGGGGTGCGCGCGCACCGGGGTCGAGATCGGGATCGTCGACGACGCGTGGCGGTTCGTCCCGCCCGGCGAGACCGGAGAGATCGTGACCCGCTCGGACGTCGTGATGGCGGGCTACCTCGACAATCCGGAGGCGACGGCCAAGGCGCTCTGCGGCGGTTGGCTGAAGACCGGCGACGTCGGCGTGATCGACGCCGCGGGGATCCTCACGCTCCAGGACCGCTCGAAAGACCTGATCATCTCGGGCGGCAGCAACATCTATCCGCGCGAGGTGGAGGAGGCGCTGCTGGCCGGCGGGGCGGTCGCCGAGGCGGCCGTCGTCGGCGCGCCGCATCCCGATTGGGGCGAGGAGGTGGTCGCGTTCGTCGTGCCGGCCCCGGGGGCCGCGCCCGACCCGGCCGCGCTCGACGCGCTCTGCTTGGCGCGGCTGGCGCGGTTCAAGCGACCGCGGCGCTATCTGTTCGAGACCGAGCTGCCGAAGAACAACTACGGCAAGATCCTGAAGCGGGCGTTGCGCGAGCGGTTGTCCGCGCGCTGAGCGGGGGCGGCCGGCCCGCTGAGCGCGCGGCGGGGTCCGCCGGCGGCGGGTCAGGCGGCGCGCGTCTCCGAACGCTGGAAGCGCGCCCCGATCCAGCGACAGGCGACATAGAACACCGGGGTGAAGAACAGGCCGAACAAGGTCACGCCCAGCATGCCCGAAAACACCGCGGTGCCGAGCGACTGGCGCATCTCGGCCCCGGGACCGGTGGCGATCATCAGCGGCACCACGCCGAGGATGAAGGCGAGCGCGGTCATCAGGATCGGCCGCAACCGCAGGCGCGCGGCCTCGATCGCCGCGTCGACACGCGATCGGCCGGCCTCTTCGGCCTGGCGGGCGAATTCCACGATCAGGATGGCGTTCTTGGCCGCCAGACCGACCAGGACCACCAACCCGATCTGCACCAGGATGTTGTTGTCGAGCCCGCGGAACAGGACGCGGGTGATCGCCGACAGCATGCTCATCGGCAGGATCAGGATGATGGGGAGGGGCAGCAGCCAGGTTTCATACTGCGCCGCGAGCACGAGGAAGACGCAGATCACCGCCATGAAAAAGGCGATGATCGCGGTGTTCCCGGCCCGCTTTTCCTGCAGCGCGAGCTCGGTCCATTCATAGCCGAAACCGTCGGGCAGCAGACGGTCGAGCAGCCCCTCCATGTGGGCGATCGCCTCGCCCGTCGACACGCCGGGCGCGTTCGACCCCTGGATGGCGGCGGCGTTGTAAAGGTTGTAGCGCGCCACGCGATAGGGCCCGGTGACGTTTTCGAACGTCGCGACCGCGCCGATCGGGGTCATCCGCCCGCTTTTCGAGCGGGTTCGCAGCTCGGCGATGTCGCGCAACTCGTCTCGGTATTCGCCCTCGGCCTGCGCCGTCACGCGATAGGTGCGGCCGAGGAAATTGAAGTCGTTCACAAAGGCCGACCCGACATAGACCTCAAGCGCCTCGAAGATCTGCTCGGGCGTGACGCCGATGATCTCGGCTTTGACCCGGTCGATATCGGCGAAGATCTTGGGCGTGCCGGTCTCGAATTGGCTGAACGTCCCCACCACGCTGGGCCCCCGGCCCTCGGGCGGCGGCGCGTAGGTGGCCCCGACGATCGACTGGGTCGCCTGCTCGAGCGCGTCGAGACCCCGGCCGCGGCGGTCTTGGACGTAGAGCTTCCAGCCGCCGGTCGACCCGACGCCCCGCACCGGGGGCGGCGCGACCACGAAGATCCGGGCGTCCTTGATCTGTTGCAACGCGCCGTTCAGCTCGCCGAGGACGCGGTCCGCCGGATAGCCCTCGGCCGTTCGCTGCGGAAACGGGACCATCGGAGTGAAAATCGCCCCGGCGTTCGGCGCGTTGGTGAAGGTCGCGCCGCTGAAGCCCGCGAAACCGACGGTGTTCTCGATCGCCGGATGCTCGCGGATGATCTCGCCGGCGCGGCGGACCACGGCGTCGGTGCGCGAGAGCGACGCGCCGGGCGGCAGCTGAATGACGGTGATCAGATAGCCCTGGTCCTGGTTCGGAATGAACCCGGTCGGCGCCCGCTGGAATTGCCAGCCGGTCAACAGCACCAGGCCGGCGTAGCCGATCAGCACCAACGCCGTGACCCGGATCAGGCGCGTCACGGCGAAGGCGTAGCCGCCCGCCAGACGGTCGAACGCCCAATTGAAGCCGCGCCCGAACGCGGCGAAGGGCGCCGTGACCGCGCGCCAGGCCCGCCCGCCGAGGCCCGGGCGCTCGGGCGCGTCGCCCGGGGATCTCAGCAGAAGCGCCGCCATGGCGGGCGACAGGGTCAGAGACACCAGCACCGAGATCAACGTGGCGACCGTGACCGTCACCGCGAACTGGCGGAAGAATTGGCCCGAAATGCCCTCGATGAACGCCGCCGGCAGGAACACCGCGACCAGCACCAGGCCCGAGGAGATCAACGCGCTCGAGACCTCGTCCATGGTCTTGTGCGCCGCCTCGCGCGGCGACATGCCCTCGCGCAGATACCGCTCGACGTTTTCGACGACGATGATGGCGTCGTCGACCACGATGCCGATCGCCAGCACCAGGCCGAACAGGGTCAGGTTGTTGATCGAGAAGCCGAGCGCGGCCATCACCGCGAAGGTGCCGATCAGCGAGACCGGGATCGCGACGATCGGGATGATCGAGGCGCGCAGGCTCTGCAGGAACAGCACGATGACCAGCACCACCAGCAGCACGGCCTCGAAGATCGTCACATAGACGGCGTCGACCGACTCCGCGATGAACTGGGTGGGGTCGTAGACGATCTCGTTGCCGACGCCGGCGGGGAAGGCTTCGGCCATCTCCGCCATGGCGTCGCGCAGCGCGCCTGCGGTCTCCAGCGCGTTCGAGCCCGGGCGCTGGAAGATCAGGATCGGCAGCGCGACCTTGTCGCCCAGATAGCCGTTGGTCGAGTAGTCCTGCGCGCCGAGCTCCACCCGGCCGACGTCGCGCACCCGCACCACCTGGCCGTCGTCCCCGGTCGCCACCACGATGTCGCT
>CAZBIG010000180.1:0-6517 GCA_964491865.1 uncultured Neomegalonema sp.
GGCGCGCCGCCTGTCATGCCGCCGGGCGAACCGCCTGCCATGCCGCCGCCGGGGCCATCGCCAGGACCGCCGCCGCCGGGGCCATCGCCGGGACCGCCGCCGCCGGGACCGCCGCCGGGAACGCCGCCCGGACCGCCCCCGCCGGGGCCCGCGCCGGGGCCGCTGTTGCGGCCGAATTTCGGGCCTCTCTCGCCGCGGTCGCGGGGCGAGCGGTCCCGACCGAAGCCGTCGCCGTGGAGCCCGTCGCCCCGGAAGTCGTCTCCGTCTGGGCCGCGCCGCCCGAAACCGCCCTCGTCGCGATCGAACAACCGGCTCGATCGGCGGCTCGACCCCCGATCGCCATCGTCGTCGCGATCGCGGGCCCCGCGGTCGAAATCGTCGGATTTCGCGGATGATTTCGCGCGATCCTGCCCTTTCGGGCCCTTCCCGCCGAAGTCGTCCCGCCCGTCGCGCGCGCCGTCGCGGCCCGGCGCCTTGTCGAAGCGTCCGCTCGACGACGGCGCGTCGCGGATTTCGAGTTTCCGCAGATAGATTTTGCCCGAGGTGCGGGTCCCGCCGCCGGGCAAGCCGCTCTTAGACGGCCCCAGCGCGCCAAGCAGTTGGTCGCCCTGTTCTCGATTCGGGTTCGCATCGTCCAGACCATAGGCGTCGAGCGCGATCGACAGCGCCTCTTCGGCGAGACGGCCGTTTTCCAGCAGACCCGCTTCGGCCAGCGTCGTGTTGACGACTTGGCGCGCCATAAAGTTGTTGGTGGAGGCGAGAACTTGGCGCGCTTCGCCGTTGTTCAAGCGCATCGTGTTTGTGAGAACGTAATGGAGAGCCGCCGTTTTGATCGCCTGGTCGACTTTGTTCTTTTGATTCTCGTCGAGTTCGACGATGCCGGGCCAGATCCGGTTCGCCAAGGCCTGCAAGCGGTCCGTCAAGGCGATCAAGCGCGTCGGGTTCAGCGCGCGTCGCATATTGCGCACCAGCACCGTCTCGGCCTGCTCGCGCCCGGCCTCGATGCTGGCGACCTCGGTTTCGACGCCGTCGGTGGCGACGGGCCCGCGTCGGGTGGCGCCGGGCTCGACGAACACGCCCTCCGACGTCGCGTCCGGCAACACGCCGGCCTGCAGGATCTCGACGGTCGCCCCTTGCAGGCCGACCCGCGGATTGAAGCTGTCGAACACCTGGCCCATCGCCGCGCGATCGAGCGCGCCCAGATAGTCGACGCCGCCGCTCGGCTGCATTTTCGCGTGGGCGCCGCTGCGCGACAGGATCAACTCGTCCTCGGACGACGCGATGCGGATGTAGAGCGCCCCGAGATTGACGACGCGCACGGATCCGTCCGCCTCGGCTTCGACCAGCGCCATGCCGCCGCGAATGCCCATAGTGCCGGTGGGGGTGCGGACTTCGGCTTCGGTCGATTTGCTGATGCGGCCGCCGATGAAGCGCAGCGCGCCTTTGGCCAAGGTCAGCCCGATGGTGCCGCGCTCGGCCTCGGGGTCGTAGACGTAGCGATCGAGCGTGACGTCGCTGTTGGGCAGGATCGACAGCGTGGTTTGGTCGTCGAACAGGATTTGGCCGACGCCCGAGGCGGAGGTTTGGATCCGCTGATTTTGGACCACGCGCACGCCGACGTCGAGCGGTTCGCTGACGCCGTCCGGGCGCGTGCCTTCGACCACGGGGGTGGCGGCGCTGACCGAGCCGATCTCGGCGGCCCCGCCGATTTTCGCCGAGGTCTGCGCAACGGCCGCGGGTCCGGGGCCGGCCGCGGCGAGGGCGATCGCCGTCGCCGCCGCAATCGCTTTGCCCTTCGCGTTCGATCGCCGCATGCTCACCATCCCTCGCTGCGGTCGTCCGGCCTCGCCCTGGCCTGCGACGTCGCCTCTTAAAACCGCGTCGTCACCGACAATCCGCCGGTCAACGCGTCGAATTCATAGACTTCGGCCGTCGCTGATCGATTTTGATAGTCGATCTCGGCCAACAGCGCCCAATTGTCGGACAATTGGAAGCGGTGCGAGAAGCCGAAGATCACGTCGACTTGCTCGCGATTTCCGACCTCGATCGTGGGGTCGGCCGCGTCGAAGCGCCGATAGATCGCCCGGGCGCTCAAATCGACCACCCAGCGCTGCCGGACCGACTCGAAAGGCGCGGCGTAGGCGAAGGTCGCCGCGCCCTGCAGGCCGCCGGCGGTCGAGTTGGCGCGGGCGATCTGACCTTGCTCGCGCTCGGCGAGGCCGGTCAGTCGGAAGGCGAGATTGCGCGCCGGCACATAGCGCACGGTGCCGATGAGCTGGCCCTCGGGCCCGTCGAAATCGCCGCTGTCGTCATCCGGGAACGTTCGCCAGCCGACCCGACCCATGCCGAAGGCGATGAATTCGTCATTGATCGGTCGTCGGACCGAGACGCCGCCGCCGACCGAGTGCTGGGTGACCGCGTCTTCCGAGGTGTAGAGCGCCGCTTCGACGAAGGGCCGGGCGCGCAATCCGCTCTTGCTGGGCTCGAGGCTCAGGATGGGGCCGCTTCGAAACACCAGCGACGTGAAATCCAGCGAGTCCGGATCCGACCACCAGCGCCCGTCGAAATAGGCCTCGGTGTCCCAGCGCTCCTCGCGCGGCGTGTCCATGTCGTAGCTGTGCAGCGCGTCGAGCCGAATGCGGCCGCCGATATCCTCCTGGTCGGTGCGCTCGACGGTGACCTCGCCGCCGTCGACGCCGTCGAAGCGCGAGGCGTCGGGGCCGAAGGTGGCGTTGGTCGACGCGATGGCCCCGACGGTCGCCCGGCCTTCGAACCGGTGGGTCGCCGTGCGGCGGTCGATCTCGCGCAGAAACGCCTCGATCCGCAGACGCGACGCGTCGGGCAGGTTCGGGGCCGAGAGCGCCTCGTCGAAGAACTGCAGCGCCAGAGGGTAGGAGCCGACCGCGAAATAGAGCGCGCCGAGTTCGATCTTGGCCGCGAGATTGTCCGGGTGGAACAGCAGCAAGCGCTGGAGCGTCGCAATCGCGCCTTCATGGTTGTCGAGCCGTGTGGACACGCGCGCATAGGCGAACATCAGCGTCGGGTCGACCGGGTTCAATTGCAGCTGCTGGTACAAGGCGTCCTGCCGCGAGCGCAGCTCGCTCTTGGTGGTCAGTCCCGACTGCGCGCGCGCGGGGTCGGCGGCGGCGCTCGCGATGAGCGCTCCGCCAAACGCAAAGAGTCCGGCTGCGACGCCCCGAGCGCTAAAAGCGCTCAAAGCGACCGCCGCAAGCCGCAAAACGCGGGTCACGACCAACATGACTTTCCCCTTCCACGGCCAAGATCGTCCCTGCACGACCATGGCTCCCTCGATTTCGTTTTTAAGCGAGGCGCCGGGGGTCACAAAGGTTTATTTGGCGGGGTGTGATCGAGGTCTCAGGGCCATTTAAGAAAATGTCATGATCGGGTCGGCCCGTCGGCGGGCCGAAAACTCGGGTTTTCGGGATCTGTTTTTGCAGTTTGGCGCGCTGACCGCGCGCGAGGCGCGCGAGCCGGAGGCGTCGCCGCTCCGTTGGTGAGCGAAAATGTCGCAAAGAACGCCAGATGCTTCACTTTAGGCGCCACTCCGGCCGGCGGCCGATCTCAGGCGTCGTCCTGAGAGATCTGGCGGGCGGGCGTTTCGGGCGTCGCCCCGGCGCCGCTCAGCGCCTGAGAGGCGGGCTCGATCGCCGCCTCGAGCGCGGCGAGATACGCGCGGCCGGTCAACGACTTGTCGAGCGGCGGCAGAAATTCGAGCACCGCTGTTCCGGGGCGGCGGCGCAGGTTGGCGCGGCCCCAGAACAGCCCGGCGTTGGTCGCGACGGGGATCGTCGGCAGGCCTGTGGCCCGGGCCAACAACGCTGCGCCGCCCTTGTAGGGCAGCGCGTCGGTCGTCGCGTCCGGCGCCGCCCGCGTGCCCTGGGGGTAAATGACGATCTGCGCGGCGCGCTCGTCGGCGAGCTGGCGTTTCAACGCGCGCAAGGCGGAAGGGCCCTGGGCGCGGTCGATGGCGACCGCGCCGATTCGCAACGCGTACAGCCCGAGCACCGGCGCGAAGATCAGCGAGCGCTTCATCACGAAACGCGGGTTCGGCAGCGTCCGCATCAGGATCAGCACGTCGAGAAACGACTGGTGTTTGGCGGCGACGACGCAGGCCTCGCGGGGGATCGGCCCCCGGACCGCCACGCGCAGCCCGCACAGGCGCTCGAGCACCCAAAAGGCCTGAGCGCAAAAGGCCCGCATCGACCAGATCGCCGCGCGCCGCGACGCCAGGGCGGCCGGCGCGAGAACCAGCCCCATCACCAGCATGCTCGCGTAGAACCAGAACTCGAAGAGCAGCGATCGGATCAACATCGGCGCGCCGTCACCGCTCGCGCCGGCGCAGCGCCACCGACACCGACAACCGCGCCGCCAGGGTCGCGATGAGCGCGAACACCAGCGGCAGCGCGGCGAATTGCGCCCAGGCGCCCGCCTCGGGCCGAAGGTTCGGCAGCAGCGGCGCGAGTTCGAACCCCTCCAAGGGGCCCTGCGCCTGGGGCAGCAGCGCCAGCGCCAGCGCCGCCGCGCCCACGCCCACGGCCGAACCGGTGAACACCAGAAGCTGGAACCGGCGCACGAAAATCCGGGTGATGTAGCGGTCCTCGGCGCCGACCAGCTTCAGCACGTCGACCACGCGCGCTTGCGCCGCCAAGCCGGCCGAGCAGGCCAACGCCACCGTCAGGCCCGCGGCGACCCCGACGACCGCCAGAGCGCCGACCGCCAACGCCCGAATGCGGTCGGCGGCCGGGCGCAACCGGTCGATCCATTCGCCGTGGCCGTCGATCTCGGCGGTCAGGCCCGCGCGTTCCAACCGGGCCGACAAGGCCGCCTCGTCAAGCGCTCCGGGGCTTTCGAGCGTCACATCGATCATGCGCGGCAGGGCGAGGGCCGCGGCGGCCCCGCCCGCGCCGAGCCAAGGCTCGAGAAGCGCGTCGACCTCGTCGGCCGTCAGCGCCCGCGCGTCGCGCACGCCCGGGCTCGAGCGGACCAGTTCGACCGCCCGCTCGACCGCGCGGGCGCCGCCGCGCCCCGACGAGACGCTGACCGTCGCCTTGGCCGCCAGATCGTCCGTCCAGCTTCGCGCCAGGCTTTCCGCGCCGGACGCGGCGGCCACGCCGAGGCTCGCGAGAAACCCCATCGCGGCGGCGACCAGCAGCGCCAGCCAAGTCGAGGTCCAGTCCTGCGGCAAGGCCGGCGCGGTCGCTCCCGCCATTGACGGCACTCCGTTGTCGCGGCCGCGTCCCCGAGACCGTCTCAGCGCGCGGCGGCCGGAGCCGCGCCGGGCGATCGGCGCGGGTCGCGGCCAGGTTGCTGGATCAGCCGGCCGTCCTCGAGATGCAACCGCGGCGCGCCGGTCTCGATCACCAGATCGAGATCATGGGTCGCGATCAGCACGGTGCGGCCGAGCCGGTGCATTTCGGCGAACAGCGCCATGATCCGCCGCCCCATCTCCGGATCCACGCTGCCGGTGGGCTCGTCCGCCAAGATCAAATCCGGCACCGACACCATCGCCCGCGCGATGCCGAGGCGCTGCTTTTCTCCGCCCGACAGGATCGACGGCCGCGCGTCGAGCTTGTCGGCCAGCTTCACCCATTCGAGCATCTCCAGCACGTTCGCGCGATACTCGTCTTCGCTGCGCCCCGCCACCTGAAGCGGCAGCGCGACATTGTCGAACACCGTCAGGTGGTCGAGCAGCTGGAAATCCTGAAACACGACCCCGATCCGGCGGCGCAGCCTCGCCTTGCGATCCCGGTCGATGCGCGAGACGTCGTCGCCGAACACGCTGAGACGGCCGCTGCTGGGGCGCCGGGCGAGGTACAGCAGGCGCAGCAGGGTGGATTTGCCGGCGCCCGATCGGCCGGTGAGAAAGTGCAGGCTGCCGGGCTCGAGCGTCAGCGTCACGTCGGAGAGGGCCGGGGCGGCGCGCCCGTAGCGCACGCCCACACGCTCGAACTCGATCATTCGCCCGATCCTTCGCCTGCGTCTCCGCGGCCGGCCGGCCGGCGCGGGCGCTGGACCCGCGACCGTTCGAGGCCCCCGCGCGGCCGAAAAACCTCGCGGCTGTCGCGAGCCGGACCGCGCTGCGCCGCATTCCCTAATCTTTTAGGGAAAATTAACAATAAGCTTCGTTATGAGGAGGTTAACGCAGCGTGACCAGCGACGCCGAGACCATGATCATCTCCTGCCCCCAATGCGCGACGCGCTATGCGGTCGACGCCGCGGCTTTCGCCCAAGGCGGCCGCGCCGTGCGCTGCAGCCATTGCGACGCCGAATGGTATCAAATCGCGCCGGCCGACAGCGCGCCCTCCGCACGGCCCGAAACCGCCGCGCCGGCCGAGCCTGCGCCCGAGACCGCCGCGCCCAAGGCCGCAGGGTTCGGGACCGCCGGATCTGGGCCCGCCGCGGTCCAGGCCGCCGCGCGCGCGGATCTGGCGCCCGAAGCCCTGTCGACGCCGAGCCCGCGGTCCGCGGTCGGGCCCGCGCCCGTCGCCGCGGCGCC
>CAZBIG010000181.1:0-6515 GCA_964491865.1 uncultured Neomegalonema sp.
CCCCCCCGGCCCGATCCGCGGCCGGTGTTCCGCCCCATCTCGCCGCAAACATCGTCCGGCGCATCGCGGCCTCCCCGTCTTTGATCCGCCCGCCCAGATCGGGCTCAAAAGGCTTTCAGCCGCAACCGAAAGCCGAAACCGGTGTCTTGGAGCGTTTCCTCCGACGGCTCGACCACGTCTTCGAGCCGCTCCCCGTAATAGATCGAGCCGTCGATCCGATCGAACAGCGCCAGGTTCACCTGGGCCCCGACGCTGACCAGACGGTCGTCGATCGGATCGTCGAGATCGCTGTTCCAGCCGCGCCCGGCGTCGAGGAACGCGCCCACGCTCCACCCGTCGAAGAACCGGGTTCCCGCCTCGCGACCGAGAGGGCCGAGCCCGACGCGGTACTCGATCGAGCCCACGGCCGCATTGTCGGCCGTCACCGCGCTGACGCGATAGCCCCGGACGCTGTCGACGCCGCCGAACGAGTAGCGATCGGCCGCGTACAGCGTGCTCGGCGACAGCTGCAGGTCGCCGCGCGCGATGATCTGGTGCTCGAGATCCTCGAACAGCACATGGGCGATCTGCGCCTGTCCTCGATAGTAGACGAAATCGTCCGGCGGCGCGCCTGCGACGTCGCTGTCCGGACCGTCGAGACCAAAGCTGGCGCTGACGCGGCCGACCAGGACGGTGTCGCGCGCCTGCAGCGTCCCCTCGAGCGCCAGATCGGCCCGCGTCGTCTCGGCCACGCCGTCCACCGAGCCGGGCGAGAAATCGAAGGGCGCGCCGAGCAGAGCGTTCTCGGTGCGCGTGCGGCTGACGTCGCCGCGCAGGCGCAGCTCATAGGTCAGCGCGTCGCCGGTCTGATCGTCGAAATCGGCGCCCTTCGCCAGCGGCGCCGATAGGCCCGCGCCGTAGGTCAGCGATTCGGACAAGATGTCGAGGTCGGTGAGCGGGTCCTCGACCACTTCGGCGTCCGAGAAGTCGGTGAACAGATGCAGCGTCAGCCCCTGCGGCTGGAGCGGCGCGTCATAGGCGAAATCGCCGTCGAACGAGCCGCGAGAGCCGCCGAGCTCGGCGCGCAAGACGTCGCCCAGACCCAACAGATTGCGCACCGTGGCGACGCCCGCGCCGCGCTCGCCGCCGATCGACGGCGAGCGCTCCGAGGCGAACGACCCCGTCAAGCTGAAGGGCGGGGCCTCTTCGACGTCCAGGCGCAGCCGCGCCTCTCCCGGTTTCGCGCCGGGTTCGAGCCGCGCGTCCATGCGCCCGATCGCGGGATCGCCGACCAGCAGCTGAAAGCGCTCGCGCAGATCGGCCGTGTTGAGGGGCGCGTCCTCGACCGGCCGCAACACCCGGTCGACATAGCCGCGGCGCAGTTGAAAGGGCCGCCAGCTGAGATCGTCGGGTTCGCGGCGCGCCGCGAAAAAGGTCGGGCGACGGGCGCTCGGGTCGGCGGCGCGGGCCGCGGCGAAATCCGCCTCGGCGACCGCAGATCCGAGGATCGACGGCGTGGTCATGGCCCCGACGATCTCGACGAGCCGCCCCTCGACCACTTGGATCTCGAGCACGCCGTCGGAGAGATCCTGAGGCGGGATCAGCGCGCCCGAATTGACGTAGCCGCGCTCGACATAGGCGGTGGTGACGGCGTCGCGCAGCGCGCGCAGGTCTCCGGCGCGCCAAATCCCGTCGCGGGCCTCGACCCGCGCGATCGCTTCGGCGCGAACGGCCTCGATCGGGGCGCGCAGAGCCTCGACGCCGACGCCGATCACCCGGATGTCGGTCAGCCGCGCGCCCGGGCCGGTTTCGATCGGCCGCTCGGCGCGCTGGGGCAGGGTCGCCGCGTCGGGCAGCGGGGCCGCGACGTCCGCGGTCGCGATCGGCGCGAGGCCGCATGCGGCCAGCGCCAGAGCCGCCCGCGTCGCGGCGGCGGCCCAGCCCCGAGGCGCGCCCGCGTCTCGTCTCGCCCGCGGTGTCGGCCGACGGCCCGCCATCGCTTGCTCCCCTGCCCGCGCCGACCGGATCGCCCGGTCGGCCTGTCCCCCGTTCGCGCCGCGTTTGCGCCCCGTCTGCGCTCCGGCCGCGCCCCGTCCGCGCCCCGTCCGCGCCCCGTCCGCGCTCAGCCTAGCTCAGAGCCAATTCCCCACCAGCACAAAGGCCGCCCAAAACGCGGGATGGCGCGTCTCGGGGTCGGCGAGCAACGACAGCTGCGCGCGGCGCAGCGCCTCGGCTTTGCCGATCGGCCGGCCGGCCGTGGCGTCTTCGGTCAACGCCTCATAGAACCGGCGCATCAGCCGGCTGGTGCTCTCGTCGAACACCGGCCAGAGCGACGCGATCACCGAGCGCGCGCCGGCCTTGTAGGCCGCGCCGGCCAGGCCCAGGATCGCGTTGTCGGTCTCGGCGCTCGGATCGCCGGCGCCCGTGTCGCAGGCCGACAGGACCAACAGCTCGATCGGCGCGCCGCGCACCTGGGCGCTGGCGGCGAACGCGCTCAGCTCGTCGAGCGTCAGCGCGGCCCCTTCCGTCTCGGCCCCCGCCGCCTCGCCCCCCGCCGCCTCAGCCCCTGTCTCGGCGGCTCCATGGGCGAGCAGAAAGCTCTCCTCGCTGGTGCGGCCGAAACTCGCGTGGCTGGCGATGTGGAGAATGTCGAACAGCGCGCCCGACAGCGCGTCCGACAGGGCGCCCTTGGTGAAGCCGTCGTCGAGCAGCACGGTCGCGGGCAGGGTCCCGGCGACGCCCGCCACTTCGCTCGCGACCGCCGGCAGCGCCGAGAAGGCGATCTCGCGCTCGCCGCGCCGCACCGTCAGCGCCTCGGTGACGCCGGCGACCACCGCCCGCGCGTCGTCGCGCCCCAGCGGGCGCGCGTCCACAAGCTGCAGGCTGAGCGCGTTGGCGATCGCGTAGCGCTCGATCAAAAACCGCTCGCCGTCATGGAGCGCCGCCACCGGCACGCCGCGCAGCGCGCCGTCCGCAGCGAACACGAGCGTGTCGACCCGCGCCGCCGCGAGTTCGCCCGCGACCGGCGCGATAAAAACGTCGTGCAGCCGGCGCAGATCGGCCAGCGGTCCCGGCCCGCCGTCGGGCTCGCGCAGCCGTTCAGAGGCGCGCAGCGCGAGCGCGCGCAGCGCCGCCTGATCGATCGGCGCGCTTTTCGACAGCACGGTCCCGTCGCCGATGGTCAAGATCAGATCCACCCGGTCGGCCTGGATGATCGGGTACAGGATCGCCGTGCGCGCGCGCCCGATCGCGTCGACCGCCTGTCCCGAAGCGAATTCTCCGGCGACGCACAATTCCCGGAAGAACTGCTCGAGCTCGATCGTTTTGACGGTGTCGGCCACGGCCCGCGCGCGCAGCAGGTTCTCGCGGCCGCCGCGGTCGACCAGAAAATCCGCGTAGCCGAGCAGCACCGGCTCGACCAGCGACCGCGACGAGGGCGCCGCGAGCGAGCTTTCGGCCGCCCGGGCGAGCGCCGGGCGCACCCGCTCGATCTCGCGCGCCGCGGCCTCGTAGGCCGCTATGGCCGCGTCGGCCCGCCCGGCCCCGCGCAAGATCTCGGCGAGCTGGCCGCGCCAGCGATAGAGATAGGCGTAGAGTTCGAGGGTCTCGGCGGTCAGCAGGGCCTGCTCGGTCATCGACTCGGCCTCGGCGTATCGCGCGTCGCGGAGATACAGCGCGCCGAGCCCGGCCCGGGCGCGCGCGTCGTCGACCGCCGACGCGCCGTCGCGGCGCAGCGCCGTCTCGAAGGCGGCGAACGCCGCGTCCCTCAGACCAAGCGCGACGTCGGGGGCCGGCGCCGACGGCCGATCGATGAGCGCGCCGAGCGCCGCCTCGCCCAGCAGCGCCGCCGCGGCGCCCGCGAGCCGTCCGTCGCGGGCGGCCCTCGCCTCGCCAAGGCCCGTCGCGAGCTGCTCGAGCGCCACGGCGTCCGCCCCGGGCAGGCCGCTGCGGACGAGGTAGCGGGCCGCGCCGGCCCGCGCGCGCGCCTTCAGCAGCGGAGCTTCGGCGATCTCGGCGGCTTGCGCGAATTCGGTGGCGGCGAGCAGCAGCGCCGCCTGGTCGGCGGCGTTCGCGCCGAAGGTCTGGCCGCGCGGCAGCAGCTCGCCCCGGACGGCTTCGGCGACCAGCAGGCGGGCGTCGGGCGCGTCCTGCGCCACGCTGCGCACGGCGACGCGCGACAGGGCGATGTTATAGGCGCTGCGCGCGGCGAGATCGGCGTCGCCGATCGCCTCGGCCAGGGCGCGGCTTTCCGCGAAGCGCGCCCGGGCCGCCTCGAGACGCCCCTGGCGCAGCAACGCCACGCCCTCTTGACCCGCCGCGATCGCGCGGGCGGCGTCGGACGCTGGAACGGGCGCGCCGGACCGGGGCTGAGCGATCGACAGCGGTTCCGATTGCGCCGCCGCGCCGGGGACGCCCGCCGGGGCCGCGAGCGCCGCGGCCGCCAAAGCGACGGCCCGGGGCGCGACGAACCGGGGCGCGACGGACCGGAAGCGCACGAACCGCATGATGACGAACCGGCGAACAATCGCGCGGAGAACGGCGGCCTCGACAGCGCGGCGCGCGGCGGAACCGATCGCGCCGCCGCGCCACGCGCTGAACCGCCACGACGCGCACCTCGTCATCGCTCCCCCCCTTGGGGGGCGCCCGCCCGCCGGGCGCGCCGCGCGCGAGTCGCTTCCCGACCGCGACAGTCGCCGATTACTCCGGATTCTCAAAGGCAAAACGGCGATGCGGCAGGTCCCGAACCCGGCTCGGGTCGCGCCCGCCCGCCCGCGCGCGGGTCAGAGGCGGTCGCGCAAGGTGAACCAAAGCATCGCGAGCACCAGCAGCGGCGCGCGAAACATCCGGCCGCCGGGAAACGGCGGCGTGGGGATCCGCTCGATCAAATCGAAGCGCTCCGCCTGACCGGCGATCGTCTCGGCCGCGATGCGGCCCGACAGCGCGCCGAGCGCAACGCCCGAGCCCGAAAACCCCGACATCGACAACAGGCTGCCCGACCCCAGGCGCGCATAATGGGGCAGGCGGTTCATGGTGATGGCCAAAGTGCCGCCCCAAGCGTAGTCGATCTGAACGTCCCGCATTTCGGGAAAGATGCGACCGAGCGGCCGCCGCACGTTTTTGGCGATGTCTCGCGGAAACCGGTAGCCGTAGCTTTCGGTTCCGCCGAACAGCAGCCGGCCGTCATCCGAAAACCGGAAGTAGTTGACCACGAACTTGCTGTCCGCCACGGCGTAGTTGCGTTTGATCAATCGTTCGCGCTGCGCCGGCTCGAGCGGAGCCGTCGCGACGATGAAGTTGTTGATCGGCATGACGCGGGCGGCGACCTGCGCGTTCAGATCTCCCAGATAGCCGTTGCAGGCCAGCACGACATGATCCGCCACGACCTCGCCGTCGGCGGTTTTCACGCGCGCCGGGCGCGTCTCTTCGATCGCGAGGACCCGCGAGGCTTCGAAAATCCGGGCGCCCGCGGCGTCGGCGGCGCGCGCCAAACCCAGCGCGAAGCGCAGCGGGTCCAAGTGACCGGCCTCGAGATCGAGCGCGCCGCCGTAATAGGCGTCGGAGCGCACCAAATCGCGCACGCCCTCGAGATCGAGCGCGCGCATCTGTTCATAGCCGTACCGGGTCCGCAGTTTCTCAACGTAATCGGCGTAGTGTCGAACGTAACGGCGCTTATGCGCGGCGTGCACGACGCCGGGGTGAAACGGCGTATCCACGAGGTCCGAGGCCGCGAGCGTCCGCACCAGCCGGTTCGCTTCGCCGGCGAGCTCCCACAGCGCGCGCGCATGCGCGTCGCCCAGCATCGTCTCGAGCGTGGTTTGATCGACGCGCATCTCACGGGCGACCTGACCGCCATTGCGTCCCGACGCCCCGAAGCCGACGCGTTGCGCCTCGAGCAAAGCGACGCGGTAGCCGCGCTCGGCCAGATGCAGCGCGGCCGACAACCCCGTGAAACCGCCGCCGATCACGCAGACGTCGGCCTTCAGGGCGCCTTCGAGCCGCGGAAACGCCGCCAGCGGCGGGGTCGCGGCCGCATAGCTCGACTTGGGATAGAGGCCCGGTCGGTCGTTCGCGGTTAGAAAATCCATGGCCGAGCCGTCATCCGCGCGGTCACGCCGCCTGCAACAGACCGTCGGCGCGCAGCTGCGCATAGGCCTCGTCTAGGGCGGTCGTCGTGCGCGCGATCAGAATGTCGATCTCTTGCGGCGTGATCACGAGCGGCGGCGCGACGACCATGCGATCCCAGACATGGCGGATGATCACGTTGTTGGCGAAGCACCGCTCGCGCGTGACGAAGCCGGCGGTCCCCGGCTCGGCGGCGAACCGGGCGCGGCGCGTTTTGTCGGGCGTCAGCGCCAGCGACCCCATAAGGCCGACCATCGTCGCTTCGCCCACCAGCGGATGCTCGGCGAGCGCCGCCCATTTGCGCTGCAGATAGGGCCCCGCGACATCGCGCGCGTGTTCGACCAGCCCTTCCTCCTCGAGGATGCGCAAATTCTCGAGCGCGACCGCCGCCGCCACCGGGTGCCCTGAATAGG
>CAZBIG010000182.1:0-6461 GCA_964491865.1 uncultured Neomegalonema sp.
AGGGGCGCTTCGAGACCCGGTTTCGACGGCGTCGTCCCAGGGCGTGCGGTCGGGCGCGCGGCTGAGCGCGTCGGCGAGGTCGGCCACGGCGCGGTCTCGCGCGCGGTTCTGGGCCCGGTCGTCGGAGGCGGCGGCCCCCTGGGCCGGACCGGCGTCGCGCATCAGGCCCGGATCGTCGCTCCGCGGCGCGAACCTTGGCCCGGCGCGATCGCGCCCCGATCGCCTTTGGAACATCTCGATCTCCCGCTCGGTCGCTGAGGCGCCGTGAGCGACCTGGCCGCCGCGGCGTGCGTAGCATAGCCTATCCCCCCCAGTCGCCCAGCGCGCGGCCGCGCGGCCGCGGGCCGGCCGGAAACCGCCACGCGAAATCGGCGCCGCGTTTGCGCCCGAGCGCCCGGACGACTACGACCGGGGCCATGCTGCATCAGGCCGCCCTCCGCGCGCTGCAAGCGCTGCCGCCCGAAACCGCGCACGGCCTCGCTTTGACGGCGCTGGCCTGGGGGCTGGGGCCGACCGCGCCGCCCCTGTCCGACCCCGACCGGCTGGCGGTGCGGATCTGGGGGCGCGACGTCGCCCATCCGATCGGCGTCGCGGCGGGCTTCGACAAGAACGCCGAGGCGCCGGACGCGCTGGCGCGCACCGGTTTCGCCGCCGTCGAGATCGGCGCGGTGACGCCCCGTCCGCAGGCCGGCAACCCCAAGCCGCGCCTGTTTCGGCTGGCCGAGGACCGGGCGGCGGTCAATCGGATGGGGTTCAACAATCAAGGCCTCGAGCGGATCGCCGCCCGCTTGGCGCGGCGCGGCGCCCTCCCGCCCGGAACGCTGCTCGGGGCCAATCTCGGCGCGAACAAGGACGCCGAGGACCGCCGGCGCGATTACGAGACGGTGCTCGAGGGGCTGTGGGGGCTGTGCGACTACTACACGGTCAACGTCTCGTCGCCCAACACCGAGCGGTTGCGCGATTTGCAGGGGCGCGACGCGTTGTCGGAGCTGTTGGCGCGGATGGTGTTCGCGCGCGACCGGCTCGCGGCCGGCGGCGAGGGGCCGAAGCCCGCGTTGCTGGTGAAGATCGCCCCGGACCTGACCACCGAAGAGCTTTGCGACGTCGCGGCGGTCGCGCTCGAGACGGGCGTCGACGGCGTGGTGGCGACCAACACGACCATCGCCCGCCCGTCGAGCCTGAAGAGCCGCCACGCGGCCGAGGCGGGCGGCCTGTCCGGCGCGCCGTTGAAGGCGCGGGCGACGGCGGTGACGCGCGCCTTGTTCCGCGCGACCGAGGGGCGGGTGCCGATTATCGGCGTCGGCGGGATCGAAACCGCCGAGGACGTGTACGAGAAGATCCGAGCGGGCGCCGCGCTGACGCAGCTCTACACCGCGTTGGCCTATCGCGGGCCGGCGTTGGCGCCTGAACTGACCGAAGGGCTGGCGCGGCTTTTGGCCCGAGACGGCCTTTCCCGGGTCGCGGACGCGGTCGGGCGCGACGCGTGACCGCGGCCGCGCCGGGCGTCGTCCTCCCGCCCTGGCGACCGGCGCGCCGGGCGGAGGGGTCTCGCGCGCCCACCCCGGACGCCGCCCGTCGCGGCGGCAACCGGGGCTCCGGTCAGGACGGCCCGAAGAGCGGTCCGCCGCCCCTCGTCTCTCCGGCGTCGGCGGCCGGGCCGGCGCCTCGGGCGCGCGGACCCGGCGCGGACCCGGACCTGACCTGGCGCGGCCCCGGACCTGACCCCGGGTCAGGCGGTCGCGACGCGGCGGCGCAGCGCCGGGTACCAGGCGCCGAGCGTCGCCGCCCGGAGCGCCAGCCAGATCCAGAGCGCGGCCCAGACCCCGTGATTGCCGAAGGCGTGCAGCATCGCCCAGCTCCCCGGAAAGAACGCCAGCGCCGTCAGGATCATCGCGTCGCGCATCGCGCGGGCTCCGGTCGCGCCCACGAAAATCCCGTCGAGCTGGAACGGAAGGAACCCGATCAACGGGATCAACGCGGCCCACAGCAGATAATCTCGGGCCAAGCGGCGCACCTCGGGCGCGGCCGCGAACAGGTCGATCAGCGCCGGGCCGCAGAGCGTGAACAGCAGCGCGATCAACGCGGCCAGCAGTCCGGCCCACAGGCTGGTGGCCAGCGCCGCCCGGTCGAGCGCCTGCGGATCGCGGGCCCCGACCGCTTGGCCGACCAGGGTCTCGGCCGCGATGGCGAAGCCGTCGAGCGCATAGGCCGACAGCAGCAAGAACTGCAGCAGAACCACGTTGACCGCCAGGATCGCGTCGCCCTGCAAGCTGCCCAGACGGGCGGTCCAGGCGAAGGCGGCCATCAGCAGCAGGGTTCGGATGAAGATGTCTCGGTTGAGCGACGTCAGGCGGCGGAGCGCGTCCGGATCGAGCAGGCGCGCGCGCTCGGGCCGCCATCCGGCGGGCAGCGCGCCCGACAAGCGGCCGCGCGCGAGATAAAGGCCGTAGCCGAGACCGATAAAGCTCGCCAGCGCCGTCGCCAGCCCGATCCCCGCCACGCCCCAGCCGAGCCCCAGCGCAAGCCCGAGGGTGAGCGCCGCGTTGGCGCCGGCGAGCGCGCACTGGTGCTGGAACAGCCGCCGGGTCATTTCCTGGCCCGCGAACCAGCCGATCAACGCGTAGTTCGCGAGTTCGGCCGGCGCGCCCCAGATCCGCCAAGCGAAATAGCCGGCGGTCAGGCTTTCGGTTTCCGCCGAGGCCTCGAACAGCGCCAAGCCGAGCGCGATCAGCGGCGTTTGCAGCAGGATCAGCGCCAGCGCGATCGCGACGGCCAGGCCGATCCCGCGATAGAGCGTCAGCGCCGCCGCTTCGGGGTCGCGTTTTCCCAGCGCCTGGGCCGCGAGCCCCGACGAGCCGATCTGCAGGAAGTTGAACACGCCGAACATCAGGCCGAACAGCTCGGCCCCGAGACCAACCGCGGCGAGCGCGGCGGTCTCGCCGAGATTGCCCGCCACGGCGGTGTCGAGCGCCCCTTGCAGCGGCACGGTGGCGTTCGACAGCACCACCGGCGCGGCGATCGTCAGGATCCGCCAGTGCGTCAGCGGCGGGCCGCCGCCCGGCTCGGGCCGCAGGGGCTCGGCGTCGGACCCGCGATCGGGCGCGCCCCGACCGCCCTCGACCCGATCGCCCTGGCCCCGATCGCCCTCGCCCTGACCGCCCTGGCCCCGATCGCCGTCGGTCGAGGTCACGGGGACCGGGGCGCGGCGTCGTCCGCGTCTTCGGCGACGACGAAATGGCCGTGCGCGGCGGCGACCGGCCGGTCGCGCTCCTCCTGCCAGGCTTCGACCCGCACATTGGCCACCCGGCGTCCGCGGCGCGTCACCGTCGCCCGCGCGAAGGCCGGGCGCGCCCGACCGGAGCGCAGAAAATCGACGGTGACGTCCACCGTCTTCGGCAGCGGCGGAAAGCGGCCGGCGACGATGGCTTCGGCCTCGGCGCCGCCGCGTTCGAGCCGCTCCCACACCTGGTCCCAGGCGAGCTGCATGATGGCGGTGATCTCGAGAAAGCTGCCGATGGCGCCGCCGTGCAAGGCCGGCAGCACCGGATTGCCGATCAGCTGCGGATCAAAGGCGAGCCGGCCGGTCAGCTCGCCGCCCATGCGGTCGAAGCTGACGCCGAGGAAGCCCGCATAAGGGGTGCGCGCGGCGAGGTCGGCCAGGGCGGCGTCGCGGCGCGCCTCCTCGGCGCGCAGGGCGTCGAGCGGGTTCACGCGGCGTCTCCGCGCGCGCCGGCGTCGGGCGGGCTCGCGTCGGTCGCGGCGGGCTTGGCGACCGGTCCGCGCCGGCCGTCGACCATGAAGGCTCCGACGGCGGTGGCGATCGGCGCGTCCGGCTGCGCGGTCTGATAGGCCACCGCGCTGACGAAGGTCACGAGGCGGGTCTCGCGATAGCAGCGCGCCCGGGCGAACAGCGGCCGCCCGGGCTGCGCGGGGCGCATATAGTCGATCCGCAGGTCCAGCGTGGCCACCTGCAGCGGACGCGTCGGCGATGCGAGCACCGCCACGCCGCCGCAGGTGTCCAGCAAACTGGTCACCACGCCGCCGTGGATCACGCCGGTGTCGGGATCGCCGATCAGGCGCGGGTCGTAGGGGATCGCGAGCGTGGCCTCGCCGGCCCCGCTGGCGATCATTCGAATGCCGAGCGCGCCGGCGAAGGGCAGGCCGGTCATCAGCGGGGCCGCGTCGAGCTGGTCGGCGTCGGTCGCCGGATGGTCCACCAGCATCAGCTCGGACAGGGCGGCCGGGTCGTCGGGGCCGCGGGCGGCGCCCGGCGCGTCGGGGGAAGAGGGATCGGCCATGGCGGCTCTCCGAGGCGGCGACGGGCGCCGAGGATCTGTCGGCGCTTCGCCGATCCCGGGCCTTTTGTCTAGAGGTCGGCGACCGCGGGCCGGCGACCGAGGGCCGGCGATCGAGGGCCGGCGCGCGCCCGGCGGGCCGGCGACGTCGAGCGCGGTTTTTGGCGCGGCGCGCGTTTGGTTTCCCGCGACGGACCGAGCGCTGAAGGCCCCCCGGGGCGGCGCCCCGATACGGCCCGGGGTCGGTCTCGCGTCGGAAGCGGGGCGGGCGCCGCGCTTCGGCGGGTCTCCGGTTCGGTTCTTGGCGATCCGCCGCGGGTCTTCGGGCGCGGGTCTTCGGGCGCGCAGGCGCCGGGGCGCGGCCCGAGCGGCCGGGGACGAGGCGACGCCGCGCGCGGCGCCGGAAGACGCGCGCGCCCGGGGCGCTCTTGCGGGGGCGCTGTGAACGTCGATTGGGATGACCGCTTAGGAGGACGGGTCGGGAGCGGCTTGGAGCGCGTCGCGGCGGGGGGCGTCAGCCGGTCCAGGCCGGCTCGGCTCCGCCGCAGGGGCGATGCGCTCGGAAAGCGACGCGGGGGGCGCGACCGCGCCGGGCGCTTAGAAGCCGCCGCCGTAAACGACCACCAACGTCGCGCCAAGGGCGAAGGCGGCGCCGGCGGCGAAGCTCAGCGTGGCGGCCAACCCGCTCGAGCGTTGGGGGCGGGCCGCCTGCTCGACGATATCCGTCCACGGGTCGTCGGCGGGCGCGGCGGCGGCGAACGGGTCGGAGCGCGCGGCGCCCGTCGGAACCGACGCGCCGGAGCTCGGGTCGGCCGGCGCCGATCTCGAGAGCGGCGCGTCCACGGGGGTCTCGGGACGCGCCAGAGGGCGCGCCGCCGCCCGCCGCAGGGCGCGCTGCGCCGCGGCCCGAAGGCTCGACACGCCGGGTTCGGCGCCGCCGGACGCGGGCTGGTCCGGCGCCTCGGGCGCCGGTCGCGGACGACGACGAGCGTCCAGAATAGGCATCTCGGCCAGCGCGTCGGCCAGCGGCGCGGTTCGAGAACCGGCGTCCGCCGCGCTCGACGCCGACGGGTCGATCTCGCTGGGCGCCGGGCCCGCCAAAGCGCGCGGTTCCGCCTCGGGCGCGGGCGCGGGCGCGGGCGCGGGCGCGTTCGTCGCCGCCGACGCGGCCGGCACGGCGACCCGCTCGGCGTCCGGGGCCGATCCGGTCAGGTCCGGCCCGCTGGGCGCGCGCGCCCGATCGTCCGGGGGCGAAGTCGGCTCGGTTTCGTCCGACGCGGCGGCGAAGCTCGGATCCCACGCCGGGGCGGGCCGAGGCCGCGCGTCGGTCGTCGCCGCGTCGTCGGGCCGCGCCGTTTCGGCAGAGCCTGCGGCCTCGGCGGCGGGATCGTCGGCCGGCGCGTTCGACGTCGCCGGTCCGGTCGGGTCGGCGAATGACGAGGCGGCCGACGGGCTCGGATCGCGCCGCGGCGGCGTCGCGGCGTCGAGATCCGCGCCGAACGGATCGGGCGCGCCGTCAGCTTGCGCGTCGAAGGGCGAGGTCGCCCCCGCTTTTTCAGGGGCGTTTTGAACAGCGTCCTCGGGAACAGCGTCCTCGGGGGCGTCCGACGGATCCTCCCAAAGGTTTAGCGCGGTCCCATCCGGCCGGGCGGGCGCCGCCGCCTCGGCCGCGTCCGGGCGCCCCGCCGAGACCGGGGCGTTCGGCTGGGCTTCGAGATCCGCGGGCGCGGCCGCGTCTTCGGTCGAAAGGTTCGTCGGGGCGATCGACGCGGGCTCGGCGGTCGCGTCCGTCCATCGGGGCTCTTCCGGGCCGATCGCCGACGTCGGCGACGGGCTGTCCAGGGGGGCGCCGAGGGGGGCGTTCTCGCTCGCCGACGCCGAGACGACGGGCCCGGGGATCGCGGGGGCGTTCTCCGGCCCGGCGTCCTGTCGAGCCGCAGGCGCGGGCCGGGGCGCCGCCGCGTCATCGCCGCGCGTCGGGGGCGGCGCGATCTGGTCGAGGTCGTCGAGCTCGTCGTCGGCGATCCAGACGGCGTCGCGAACCGCGGCCGCGAACCCCGGGTCGACCGGACGGCGCAACGGCGCGCCGGATGTCGGCGGGACGGGCCGCGCCGTGACGCGCGCGCCGTCGAGCGCAGGGCGCGACAGGCTTCGGGGGGCCTCCGG
>CAZBIG010000183.1:0-6455 GCA_964491865.1 uncultured Neomegalonema sp.
TGATCGCCCAGACGCGGAACGCCGTGTCGTCGCGGGCCGGCAGGTCCGCTCGTCGGGCGAGGTCGCCTCGCCGCCGGGCGGGTTCAGGCGGCGCGCTTTGCGGGCGCGCTGCTCGCGGGGCAGCCCGTTTTTGTGCGCGGGGCACAGGGCGCGCGCCCGGCGCGGGGCCTGGCGTTCAGAGGTTTGACCCGGCCGATCTCACCTGCCATGCGCGATTGTCGGCGCGCGGACGCGTCGGAACAGTCGAGGTGGCGAGCCATGGTCAAGCGCTTTCACATTTCGTCCTGCGGCCGCAGCGGGACGAAATATGTCGCCGAGGCCATCCGCTGCATGGGCGTCTCGGTGATTCACGAAATGGGCGACGACTGGCCGATCCCCAGCGACGCCGGCGTCGCGTACTTCGCCAAGCACAAGAAGAAGTTCCGCAATTATCGGGGCGTGATCGGCTGGAAATGGAGCCTGCTCACCCCGGGTTTCGCTGCGGCGTTTCCGGTCCAGATGCACATGGTGCGGCATCCGGTGCCGGCGATCACCTCGGCGACGACGCACAGTCCGCGGTTGTTCGAGACGATCGAGGCGCGCTTGGGCCCGACGGATTTCATCCAGGATGGGTGGTCAGAAGAAAAAATCTGGGTCGCTCGCGCGATCAATTATTGGATCAGATACAATACGGAATTCAGCGCCAATAAGACGGTGTTGAAAGTCGAGGAGTTCACTGCAAGCGGGGCGGCTACGCAGAAATTCTGCGAGTTGACCGGCGCCGAGCCGAGCGCGAGCGACCTGATCGACAATATTCCAAAAAACGTCAACGCCCGGCCGAAGGCCTCCCGGCGCGTCGAGATCAGCTGGGCGCTTCTCGACGCCGAGTTTCCCGAACAAGCCGCCCGACTGCGCGAATTGGCGCGCGGCTACGGGTACGACGACTAGCCCGAGGGCGCGGCGCCGGGGCGCTCGCGCCGCCCGCCCGCCGGGGAGAGGCGGGGGGCGGCCGCCGGACGGCGGTCGCGTCAGGCGCTGTCGTTCGGTCCGGTCGCGGCCGCCGCCGCGCAGCGGGTCCGCGGTCTCGGCGACGGGGGCGCGTCATCGATCGCGTCGTCGATCGCGTCCCCTTCCAACAGGTCCGACGCGTCTTCCGCGATTTCGAACGTCGCCGACCCGAACAGCGTGTCGTCGCCCTGGTCTGTGTACGACCCAGAATAAAAGCCGGTGGCGCTGCGGGCGCCGTCTTTGAAATCGCCCAGATAAACCGAGTACATCTTTCCGCCCTGTGTCATCTCGACCCCGACGTCTTCTTACGCGCCGACGCTCCGCGGACGCTATGATCGGGTTCACATGCAGGGGGCGCGCCGGGGCCGAGGCGCGCTCGCGGGACGGGGCGGTTACAAATTTACGAAAACGGGCCCGTGTGAGCCCATTCGGTTTCACACCTACCGCTTTCCTGTTTTGTCGGCCGCGCCTCGGCGATAGTTTATTGCTCCGAGCCCGCGACATTTGACAGAATCGTACGGGTTCGGATTTTGCACACAGGTGGCGCGGCGCCGAGGACGGCGCGATGCGAAGGAGCGGGCCTCGACCGGCGAAGGGGCCCCAAGCGGCAGGGAGGGTTTCATGTCCCGCGAAAGCTATAATGTTCTGATTTTCGGCGCTTCCTACGGCTCGTTGCTGGCGACCAAGCTGATCATGGCCGGGCACAACGCGACGATGGTCTGCCGCGCCGCGACCGCCGAGCAATTCAACGCCCAGGGCTCGCGCGTGCTGATGCCGATCCGGGGGCGCGCGGAGCCTGTGGCGCTTCGATCGGAAAGCTTTCCGGGAACCTTGCGCGCGGCCGCGCCCGACCAGATCGATCCCGCCGAGTTCGACCTGGTCGCGCTGGCGATGCAAGAGCCGCAATACGCCGCGCCGGGCGTGCGCCAATTGCTGAGCCGCGCCGCCGAGGCCGAGACGCCGTGCATGTCGATCATGAACATGCCGCCGCCGCCCTATCTTTCGCGTATCCCGAGCCTGGCCGGCATCGACCTGTCGACCTGCTACGCCGCTCCGGCGATCTGGGAGGGGTTCAAGCCCGACCTCATGACGCTGGCCAGTCCCGACCCGCAGGCCTTCCGTCCGCCCGAAGAGGACGCGACGGTGCTGAAGGTGACGTTGCCCACCAATTTCAAGGTCGCGCGGTTCGGCTCGGACGCCCACACCGCCATGCTGCGGAAGATCGAGGCCGACATCGACGCGGTCCGCCTGGACGTCGACGGCGAGGCGATCGAAGTCCCGGTGAAACTGCGGGTCTCGGACTCGCTGTTCACCCCGCTCGCCAAATGGGCGATGCTGCTCACTGGGAACTACCGATGCGTGACCGCCGACGGCCCGCGGGCGATCCGAGACGCGGTCCACAGCGACGAAAAGGCGTCGAAGGCGGTCTATGAAGGCGTCGTCGAGCTGTGCGTGTCGCTCGGCGCCGACCGCGCGGACATGGTGCCGTTCGAGAAATACGCGAAGGCGGCCGAGGGGCTGGCCAAGCCGTCCTCGGCGGCGCGCGCGCTTTACGCCGGCGCGACCCATATCGAGCGGGTCGACGCGCTGGTGAAGGCGATCGCGCACGCCAAAGACATGGTCATGCCGTCGGTCGACGAGACCGTGCGGCTGGTGAACGCGCGGCTGGCGGCCAACGCCGAGGCGGCGAGCAAGGTCGCCTGACGCGGACGCGCCCGAACGCTGCGCTCGGGAGGCGCGCCTGGACGCCGCGCCCGAACGCCGAACCTGAGCGCCGAAGCCGGACGCAGAACCCGGACGCCGAAGCCCGACGCCGAACCCGGGTCTGGCGGCCCGGGCCGTCAGGCGCCGTCCGGCGTCAGCAGGATTTTCCCCCGGTGGCGGCTCTCCTCCATCATGCGATGCGCCGCCGCGGCGTCGGCGAAGGGCATGACGGCGTGGGTGACGGGCTTCAGCCGCCCGTTGGCGAACCAAGGCCAGACCTCGCGCTCGAGGCTCGCCGCCGTCCGGGTCTTGAACGCGTCCGGACGCGAGCGGAGGGTCGAACCGGTGTAGGTCAGGCGCTTCAGCATGACCGGCATCAGATTGATCGACACCTCCGAACCCTGGTTGAAGGCGAGTTGGACGATGCGGGCGTCGTGCCGGGCGGCCTTGATGTTTCGCGCGACATAGTCGCCGCCGATGATGTCGAGGATCAGGTCGGCGCCGCCGGCGCCGCGGACGATCTCGACAAAATCCTCGACACGGAAATCGATCGCCCGCTCGGCGCCGAGGGCGGCGGCGAAGGCCGCCTCCTCGGGGCCGCCGACGGTCGCGAACACCCGCAGGCCGAGCGCGGCCCCGAGCTGAACCGCGGTCGAGCCGATCCCGCCCGCGCCGCCATGGACCAAGAACACCCCGCCCTGGGGCGGACGCTGGTCGAGGAAGCAGTTGCTCCAGACGGTGAAGCAGGTCTCGGGCAAGCCGGCCGCGTCGCGGAGATCGACGCCCTCGGGCGAGGCCAGGCAGTGGGCGGCGTCCACGGCGACGTACTCGGCGTAGCCGCCGCCGTTGGTCAGCGCCGCGACGGCGTCGCCGATCGTCCAGCGCGCCGCGTCCGGTCCGACCGCGACGATCTCGCCCGAGACTTCGAGACCGAGCAGATCGCTCGCCCCTTTCGGCGGCGGATAATGGCCGCGGCGCTGAACCAGGTCCGGCCCGTTCACGCCCGCGGCGCGCACCTTGATCAGCACCTCGCCGGCGCCCGGCTTCGGGGTCGGGCGGGTTCCGACCTGAAGGACCTCGGGGCCGCCCGCGCCGTCGCACAGGATGGCGGTCATCGTGTCAGGGATCATTGGCGCCCTCGCTGTCTTTTGTCGTCGGCCGTCGGGCCGCGCCGATCGGCGGCCTTCGGTGTGATAGGCCCGCCGACCGGCCGACGCCATCGCGACGCGCGTCGGCGGCGCGCCGCCCTCGGCCGGTTTCGGTCGCGCGGCCCCCGCCAGCGCGGCTAGACTTGAGCCGCATTCCCGAAAGGCCGTCGCCCGATGCCCGATCTCCGCGACATGCAGCTGTTGGTCTCGTTGGCGCGGCACAATCACTTCGCCCGGGCCGCGGACGAGTGCGGGATCTCGCAGCCGGCGTTCTCGACGCGGATCCGCAATCTCGAAATCGAAATGGGCGTGCCCTTGGTCCGTCGCGGCAACCGGTTTCTGGGGTTCACCGGCGAGGGCGAGATCTTGCTGATTTGGGCGCGCCGATTGCTCGCCGACGCGGACGGGCTGCGTCAGGAGATCGCCGCGGCCAAGGGCGCGCTGTCGGGGCGGTTGTCGATCGGGGCGGTGCCGACGGCGCTGGCCTTCGCCGCCCAGGCGCCGGCGGCGTTGCGCGCCGCGCATCCGGGGTTGCAGGTCCAAATCCTGTCGCAGAGCTCGACCGAGATCCACCAGGGCCTCGCCGATTTTTCGCTCGACGCCGGGATCACCTATCTCGACCGCGAGCTGCCCTCGGGCCTGCTGCGCCAGCCGCTTTATCAGGAGCGCTATGTGCTGATCGCGCCGCCGGCCCTGGCGCCGCGCGCCGCCGGGGTCGCGAGTTGGGCCGAGGCGGCGGCGCTGCCGCTCTGCCTGCTGGTGCGCAGCATGCGCAACCGGCGCATTCTGGACGAGATCTTCGAGCAGGCGGTGGGCGTCGCGCCCGAGCCCGTGCTCGAGACCAACGCCTTCACAGCGGCGCTTGCGCAGACCGGGGCGGGGGTCGCCGCGACGATCGCGCCCGAGCAGCTCGCCGAGAGCGTGACCGTGTCGAACGCGGTGCGGCTGCCCTTGGTCGCGCCCGAGGTCACCACCGCGATCGGGCTGGTCGTGACCGACCGAGAGCCGCAGGCCCCCGCGGTTCGGGCGCTGATCGACGCGTTGGGCGGCGATCGCTGACGGCGATAACCGGCGCGAAACGCGCGATAATCAGTTTCGATTTGTCCCCGACGACGAATTGCCGACTGCCTTAGGCGAAATCGGGAGGATGCGATGGCGCTCGACGACGGCGGCGGGGTTTGGAAATCGGGACGCGGCAAGGGGCGGCGAACGCCCAAGGGGCGTCAGCTCGACGACCAGGCGCGCGACGAGGTTCGGGCGCTGCTCGGCGACCGGCCGCGCCGGCCCGACCTGCTGATCGAGCATCTGCATCTGATCCAAGACCGCTACGGCAGCCTGTCCGCCGCGCATTTGCGGGCGCTGGCCGAGGAACTGCGCCTCTCGCAGGCGGAGGTCTATGAGGTCGCCACCTTTTACGCCCATTTCGACGTCGTGAAAGAGGGCGAGACCCCGCCGCCCGCGCTCACCATCCGCGTCTGCGACAGCCTGTCCTGCGAGCTCGCCGGGGCGCGCCAGCTCAAGGCGGCGCTCGAGGCGGGCCACGACCCGTCGGCCGTGCGCGTGCTCCGCGCGCCGTGCATGGGGCGCTGCGACACGGCGCCGACGCTTGAGATCGGCCACAACCATATCGATCACGCCACGCCCGAGAAGGTCGCCGCCGCCATCGCGGCCGAGGATTTCCACCCGAAGATCCCCGACTATCAGGCCTTGGACGCCTATTTGGCGGAAGGCGGCTATGCGGCGCTGAAGGCGCTCCGCGGCGGGGCCGAGACGCCGGAGCAGGTGCAGGACAAGGTCCTCGCCGCGGGGCTGCGCGGCCTGGGCGGCGCGGGTTTTCCGTCGGGGCGCAAATGGTCTTTCGTGCGCGCCGAGCCCGGTCCGCGTTATCTGGCGGTCAACGGCGACGAGGGCGAGCCCGGGACCTTCAAAGACCGCTATTATCTCGAGCGGACCCCGCACCTGTTCCTCGAGGGCATGTTGATCGCCGCTTGGGCGGTCGAGGCGGAGACGTGCTTTCTCTACATGCGCGACGAGTACCCGGCGGCGCTCGAGATCCTGCGCCGAGAGATCCGCGCGCTCGAGGCGGCCGGGCTGGTCGCGCCGGGCCATATCGACCTGCGCCGCGGGGCCGGCGCGTACATCTGCGGCGAAGAATCCGCGATGATCGAGTCCATCGAGGGCAAGCGCGGTCTGCCGCGCCACCGGCCGCCCTACGTGGCGCAGGCGGGCGTGTTCGGCCGGCCGACCTTGGTCCATAATGTCGAGACCTTGCACTGGGTCGCCCGCATCTGCCGCGAAGGCCCCGAGATCTTGTCGAACGTCCAGAAGAACGGGCGGACGGGCCTGCGCTCGTACTCCGTGTCGGGCAGGGTCAAGAACCCGGGCGTGCATGTGCTGCCCGCGGGCTCGACGATCCTCGACGTGATCGAGGCGGCGGGCGGGATGCTCGAGGGGCACCGGTTCAAGGCCTATCAGCCGGGTGGTCCCTCGTCGGGCTTGCTGCCGGCGTCGCTGTCGGACGTGCCGCTCGACTTCGACACGCATCAGCCGCACGGCTCCTTCATCGGCACGGCGGCGGTGGTGGTGCTGTCCGACCCGGACCGGGCCCGCGACGCC
>CAZBIG010000184.1:0-6434 GCA_964491865.1 uncultured Neomegalonema sp.
AGCGTTGGTGGCGCCCAGCGCTCGAGTCACCGAAGAGGACGAGGAGCACCTCGTCTACCACCAAGGCTCGCAGCCGGCTTGGAAGAAGACCGACGCCAACGGGGCGGTCGAAGTCGCTTGGTTTGCCCCGGGCGACTTCGCCAAGAAGACGCGGCTCGCGAACACGGCGTACACTCCGGCCGCCGCCATCGAGATGACGCCGGCGAAGTACCACCAGCTGACGCCGGCGACGAACATCACCACGCCCGCGCCCGAGACCAGCAGCAACGCGGTGCCGAGATCGGGCTGCTTGGCGACCAACGCCGCGGGGATCAGCGCCAGCAGCACGGGCGCGGCCACATAGATCGGGTTTGAAATCCGCTCAGGCGGCAAATTCTGATAATAGAGCGCCAGCACCATCACGAGCGCGATCTTCATCAACTCGGAAGGCTGCAGCCGCGCGACCCCGAGATTGATCCAACGCTGCGCGCCCATGCCGGTGACGCCCGCCACCTCGACGACGACCAGCAGCGCGAGGCTGGCGAGGTAGAAGGGCAGCGCCACCATCCGCCAGAATTTGAGATCGATCAGCGCCACCAGGATCATGATCGCGAAGCCGAGCGAAAAGCGGACGATCTGATCGCGCGCCCATGGATCCAAGTCGCCGCCGGCGACCGAGTACAGCATCACGAAGCCCACCGATCCGGCCGCGGCGATCAACAGCGCCAGCGGCCAGTTCAGCCAAAGCAGCTTCCGACTGAAAGGGATGTCGCTTTGGGACATCGCAGAGCGCGTGACGTAGCGAGCCATGGTCGGACGTCCTTTTCGGGCTGCGCCGGTTCAGAGCGGGCGGGCCGTATCAGCGAGGCCGCCCACGGCGCCCGCCGGGTCGGTCGAAAGGCGGGCCTCTTCCGCCGCGGTGCGGGCCGCTTCGATTTCGGGCCGGATCCAGGGCGGGTACGCCTCGAGCGGCGGCTCTCCGCGATAGAGCGCGCGCATCATGATGTCGCGCGCGATCGGCGCCGCCGCCTTCGAGCCGCCGCCGCCATGCTCGACGACCACCGCGATGGCGTAGCGCGGGGCCTTGACCGGCGCGAACGCGACGAACAGGGCGTGGTCGCGCAAGCGCCACGGCAGCTCTTCGTTTTTGCGCACGCCGGCGGCGCGCTCGGCGGCGCTGATCCGGCGGACTTGCGCCGTGCCGGTCTTGCCCGCCAGGGCGTTTTCAGGGTCGTAGATCTGCGAGCGAAAGGCGGTGCCGCCCGCCTCGTTGCTGACCGCGTCCATCGCCGCGCGGATCCGACCGAGATGCTGCGGCGAGACGCCGAGCGCCTCGAAGGGCGGTTCGGGGACCTCGACGCCGTTGCGCGCCCTGATCAGCCGCGGCCGGACCCGCGCCGCGCCGTTGGCGATCCGGGCCGTCATCACCGCCATCTGGAGCGGCGTCATCAGCAAATAGCCCTGGCCGATCCCGATGTTCACGGTGTCGCCGCCCGCCCAACGCTCGCCGCGCGTGGCGAATTTCCATTCAGGCGTCGGCAGGATGCCGTCACGGACGTTCGGCACCGCGAGATCCGGCGCTTCGCCGAGACCGAACCGCCCGCACATCTCGGCCAGCCGGTCGATGCCGACTTTGCGGGCCACCTCATAGAAATAGACGTCGCACGATTTTTTAAGGCCGAGCTTCAAGTCCATCGAGCCGTGGCCCGACCGCTTCCAGCAATGGAAATCGCGCCGGCCGACCCGGATTTTGCCGCTGCAAAAGAACGAGGTTCGGTGGTTGACGACGCCGTGCTCGAGCCCGGCCAAGGCGGTCATGATTTTGAAGGTCGAGCCGGGGGGATAGGAGCCGGCGACCGCCTTGTTGCGCAGCGGATCATACTCGTCGTTGCGCAGCGCCGCCCAGTCGCTGGAGCTGATGCCGAAAACGAATTTGTTCGGGTCGTATCCGGGCGTCGAGGCGAGCGCGAGAATATCGCCGGTCAGCACGTCCATCATGACCGCGGCGGCGCTTTCGTTCTTCATCCGCTCCATGGCGTAGCGCTGGATGTCTAAGTCGAGGGTGAGGGTCACGTCGTCGCCGCGGCGGCCGTCGTCGCGATCGAGTTCGCGGATCTCGCGACCGGCGGCGTTCACCTCGATGCGACGCGCGCCCGCCGAGCCCCGGAGGTCGCGCTCAATCGCCTTTTCGACGCCGTTCTTGCCGATGCGCGCGTTCGGCAGCCGCAAGATCGGGTCGTTGGTCCGGTCCGCCTCGATCTCGGCGTCGTTCACGGCCCCGACATAGCCGACGACATGCACGGTCTCGACGCCGTGCGGGTAAAAGCGGGTCCAACCGGCTTCGGGCACGACGCCCGGCAGGGCGGGCGCGTTGGCGTTCAGACGCGCGAACTCGTCCCAAGACAGGTTCTCGCGCAGGGGAATCGGCACGAATCCGCGGGTGCGGCTGAGCTTGCGCAGCGCGATCTGCTCGTCGCGCGGGCTGAGCGCGATCAGGCGGCGCAGCCGCGCGAATGTCTGTTCCAGATCCTCGGTGCGCTCGCGGATCAGCTTGACGCCGTAATTGGGCAAATTGATCGCCAACGGCACGCCGTTGCGGTCGAAAATCTCGCCGCGCTCGGGCGCGAGCGGGCGCAGATTGACCCGATTTTCTTCGGAGAGCGTCAGATACGCCTCGCCCTGGAGCACCTGCAATTGCCAAAGGCGCCATCCCAGCAGGCCGCCGACGGCGAACTGCCCGCCGAGCAACAACAACGCCCGGCGCGTGAAGCGTTCGTGACGCGAGCGTTCGCGGCGATCATCGAGCACGAAACCAATCCCTCAAGAGTCGCTCAGGTGATAGCCGGAAAAAGTTTCGAGCGCACGGACGCTGACCGGGGCCGCGTCAGTAAGGCGACGTCAAGCGACGCGACACGCCGGTCAAGCGATGCAGGCCATAGACCGCCGGCGCGTAGACCAGCAGCGTCAGCGCCAGGCGCTCGAGCGTGGCGGAGAGCGCCGGCGGCGGCGTGAGCGTCAGGGCGAACAGCAGTCGCACCACCGCCTCGAAAATCAGCGCCGCCGCGCCAAAGCGCAGCCATTCGACGAGAAAGGACCGGGCCGGCGCGCGGGTGCTGAACAGGCGCAGGATCTCGACGGCGATCAGCAAGGCGAAGGTCTCGGCCCCGACCGGGCCTGCGCTGAGCAGATCCTGCAGCAGCCCGAACAAAAAGACGGCGATCGGCGGGGTCGTCTCGGGCCGGCGCGCCGCCCAAAAGCCGAAGGCGATCAACAACAGATGGGGCCCGACCCAGGCGCTCGGCGCGAGACCGACGGGCGCGATCGCCAGCAGCACGGCCGCCGCCGCCGTGACGAGCGCGCCGAGCGCCGCCAAAGGGGAGGACGCGCCGGCCATGCGCCTCAGTCCGTGAGCAAGGCGGGCGCGTCGCTCGGCGCGCCGTCGGCGCGACCGCCGCGCAGAATCAACGCGCCGGCCGGCGGCGTCGCGGGGCGCGGATCGAGACTGATCTTCATGAAGGACAAGCGTCGGAAATCGCCGGCCAACGCGGCCCGTCCGTCGGCGTCCGGCTGGGGCGGCGTCAACACCCGCCCGATGTGCAGATCGATCGGGAATACGCCCCCCGCGCCCGAGGTCGCGATGCGGGCGCCGACCTCGACGACCGCGTCTTTCTCGACGAATTTGATCAGCGGGCGTTCGGTGTTGTCGCCTTGCAGGATCGCGCGGACGCGGTTCGGGCCGATCGTCACGGGCACGCGGCTGGCGGGGTCGGTCAGCAACAAGACCCGCGCGGTCCGGTCGCCCAGGCCGGTGACCCGGCCGAGCAGACCCGCGTCGTCGCGCGCGAAGGCGCCGTCGACCAGCTTGTCGCGCCGCCCGACATTGACGAGCACGCTTTGCGCATAGGGCGCCCCCGCGTCGCCGATCACCTCGACGGTGACGAAGCTCTCTCGCGGGCGCGGCTTGACGGCGTTCAGCGCGCGCAGCTTCGCGTTCTCCTCTTCGCGTTGGCGCGCGATCTCGACCCACAGCTTCAGCCGCTCGACCTCTTGGCGAAGCCAACGGTTCTCGGCCTGCAGTTCGGAATACCCGCGCACCTCGTCGAACAGGCCGGCCGCGGCGCTCGAGGGGCCGGCGATGCGCTCGAGCGCCGGCGCCGCGGCGTCGATCGCGGCCATGCGCACCTGGGCCAGGCGCGGATTTTCGGTGCGCCACAGGACGAACACGACGAACGAGGCGGCCAACGCCACCCCGAGCAGGATGTTGCGGATGGTGCGCAGGATCGACCGTTCCGGCATGGCTCCCCCTCCGACGCGCGACAGCGCGCCCGCGCGCCCAGCCCCGGCCGGACGCGGTTATTCGGTCAACAAATCCCTGAGCGTGTTCAGCCGCTCAAGCGCAAGTCCGGTGCCGACGGCGACGCAGGACAGCGGATCCTCGGCGACGGTGACCGGCAGGCCGGTTTCGCGCCGGATCACCGCGTCGAGATTGGTCAGCAACGCGCCGCCGCCGGTCAGGATGATGCCGCGTTCGACAATGTCGCCGCCGAGCTCGGGCGGCGTCGTCTCCAAGGCGATCTTGATGGCGTCGACGATCTGAGAAACCGGGTCGCGCAGCGCTTCGGCGATCTGCGCTTGCGTCACCTCGATTTCTTTAGGCACGCCGTTCACCAGGTCTCGGCCGCGGATCTCGATCACGTCGCCGTCGCCGTCCTCGACCATCGCGGTCCCGAACTCGACTTTGATCCGCTCGGCCGTGGCGTCGCCGATCAGCATGCCGTGCTGACGGCGCATGTAGTTGATGATGGCTTCGTCCATCTTGTCGCCGCCGACGCGGGTGCTGTCGGCGTAGACGACGTCGGCCATCGAGATCACCGCGACCTCGGTGGTTCCGCCGCCGATGTCGCACACCATCGATCCCGCAGGCTCGTCGATGGGCAGCCCGGCGCCGATCGCGGCGGCGATCGGCTCCTCGATCAAATAGACCCGGCGCGCGCCGGCCTTGAGCGCGCTCTCGCGAATCGCGCGACGCTCGACCGGCGTGGCCCCGGACGGCACGCAGATGATCACCAGCGGCGGGGCGAAGGCCGCGCGCTTGTGCGCCTTGCGGATGAAGGCCTTGATCATCTCCTCGGCGACTTCGAAGTCGGCGATGACGCCGTCCTTCAACGGGCGGATGGTTTGAATTTTACCCGGCGTGCGGCCGAGCATGACTTTCGCCTCATGCCCCACCGCGAGCACCTGGCGGCGCGGTTCGGTTTTGAAGGCGACGATCGAGGGCTCGTTCACGACGATGCCCTTGCCCTTGACATACACCAGCGTGTTGGCGGTGCCGAGGTCGATGGCCATGTCGGACGCGAACATTCCGTAAATGCCGAACATGGCGGGGTTCCCGAATTGCCAAAGGCGCACAGCCGGAGCTTATAGGACTTAGCTTAACGCCGCGAAAGCGGCGGAGGACCAATCGAATCCCGGCCGCTTTGGGGCGACCGGGAGTGTTGCGGATCTGAGGGCTCCGCAGCCTCGCGCGGCGACGGTCTCAGCCCGCGTCGCTGGCGGGCGCGGATTTCTCGCGGCGCACGAACAGCTTATTGAGCGCGTTCACATAGGCGCGCGCCGACGCGACCAGCGTGTCGGTGTCGGCCGCCTGTCCGGTGACGATCTTGCCGTCCTCCTCGAGGCGAACCGAGACCTCGGCTTGGGCGTCGGTTCCTTGGGTGACGGCGCTCACCTGATACAGCGACAGCCGCGCCTCGTGCGGCACCAGCGCCTTGACGGCGTTGAAGGCGGCGTCGACGGGGCCGTCGCCCGTCGCCGTCTTCTGATGCTCGACCCCGTCGACCTCGAGGATCAGGTCCGCCGATTGCGGCGCTTCCGTCCTGCAGATGACGCGCAAGAACTTCAACTTCACCCGGTCATGGGCCGCCGAGGTCGCCGCGTCGTCGATCAGCGCGACGATATCCTCGTCGTAGATTTCCTTCTTGCGATCGGCCAACGCTTTGAAGCGCAGGAACGCGTCGTTGAGCGCGTTGTCGCCCAACTCGAAGCCGAGGCTGCGCAGCTTGTCGCGAAACGCCGCGCGGCCCGAATGCTTGCCCATCACCAGGTTCGACCGCGTCAGGCCGACATCCTCGGGCCGCATGATTTCGAAGGTTCCGGCATGCTTCAGCATCCCGTCCTGGTGGATGCCTGATTCGTGCGCGAACGCGTTCTTTCCGACGATCGCTTTGTTGAATTGGACCGGGAATCCGGTGACGGCCGAGACGAGCCGCGAGGCGCGCATCAGATGCCGGCTGTCGACGCCGCAACCGGCCTTCATGTGATCGTGGCGCACCTTCAACGCCATCACGATCTCCTCGAGCGCGGCGTTGCCGGCCCGCTCTCCAAGCCCGTTGATGGTGCACTCGACCTGGCGCGCGCCGGCTTCGACGGCGGCGAGCGAATTGGCGACCGCCATG
>CAZBIG010000185.1:0-4755 GCA_964491865.1 uncultured Neomegalonema sp.
CGCCCGCGACTTGCGGCGCTGCACTAAGCGCCGCGCCCGCGACTTGCGGCGCTGCACTAAGCGCCGCGCCCGCGACTTGCGGCGCTGCACTAAGCGCCGCGCCCGCGACTTGCGGCGCTGCGCTCAGCGCCGCAAGTCGCGTCGCATGATCAGGCCGACTGTTTCGCCAGCAGGTCCCGGATCTCGGTCAGCAACTTTTCTTCGCTCGAGGGCTCGGGGGCCGGCGCCTCGGCCTGCTCTTTCTCGAACGCGGCCTTCAGGCGGTTCACGTTCTTAATGACCATGAACAGCACGAAAGAAACAATCAGAAAACTGATGATCGCATTGATGAACAGGCCGTAATTGATGGTCGCCGCGCCCGCGTCCTGCGCGGCCTTCAGGCTGTCGAATTCGCCGCCCGACAAGTTGATGAACAGGTTCGAGAAATCGACCCCGCCGGTCATCACGCCGATGATCGGGTTCACGATGTCGGCCACGAAGCTGTTGACGATCGAGGTGAAGGCCGCCCCGATCACGATGCCGACGCCCATGTCGACGACATTGCCCTTGACCGCGAAGTCGCGGAATTCCTGCAAGATACCCATTGCATACGCCCCATTTCATCACGCGCTTGCCGCGCGGCGAGACCATGCCGAAGCGCTTGGGAAGCGTCCAGATCTGAAACGTTGGACGCCGGATCGGCGCGGCGCGCGGCGCTAGCCGCGCAACGCGCCGCCCGACGCTTTCTCGACCGCGGCGACGATCTTCGCCCCGATCTGGTCGATCTCTTCGTCGGTGAGGGTTTTCTCGAGCGGCTGCAGGCGCACCGCGATGGCCAGAGACTTCTTGCCGTCGCCGAGCCGTTCGGCGGCGGCCGCGCCGTCGAGCACGTCGAACACGACGGCGTCGGCGACCAATTTCTTGTCGGCGCTTTTCGCGGCCCGCAGAACGGTTTCGGCCTCGACGCGGGCGTCGAGGACGAAAGCGAAGTCGCGCTCGACCGATTGCAGCTCGTGCAGCGTCAGCGCCGGTCGCGCCTTGCTTTTCGCTTTCGGGAACGGCGCGTCCTCGAGATGCAGCAGCGCGGCGACGGCCCTGCCCTTCAGGCCCATCGCCTTCACCACCTTCGGATGCAGCTCGCCGAACAGCGCCAGCGGCGTTTTCGGCCCCAGTTTCAGTCGGGCGGCGCGTCCCGGATGCAGCCAGCCCGGCGCGTCGCGGTCGAGCATCAGCTTCTCGACCGGCGCGCCGATGGCCGCCAGCAGCGCCTCCGCGTCGGCTTTCGCGTCGTAGAGATCGACCGGACGCCTTGCGCCAGACCAGTCGCGCGGCGCGACGGCGCCGACGCGGACGATCGCCGCGACGTCGGCCTGTTGGCCGGGTTCCGGGCCGAAAAAGCCGGGGCCCACCTCGAACAGGCCGAGATCGAGAAAGCCGCGGGCCTGGTTCCGCGCCGCCGCTCTCAGCAATCCGGGCAGCGGCGAGGGGCGCATCTCCGACATCTCGGACGAGATCGGGTTCTCGAGACCCATCTCGGGCGCGCCGCCGCCGAACAACGCGGCGTCCTCGGCTTGGATGAAGCTGTAGGTGACGCACTCGTTCAGGCCCAGCTCGGCCAACGCGCGCCGCGCCAGGGTCCGCCGCCGCTGCATCGGGGTCAGCAGCGGTTTCGAGACGCCCGGATTGGGGCGCGCCATCGGACGCGCCTCGAGCTTGGTCAGCGACGCGCCGCGGGCGATCTCTTCGACGAGGTCGGCTTCGCCGCGCACATCCGGGCGCCACGGCGGGGCCGCCGCGGTCACGACCTTTTGGCGGCCGTTCGACACCTCGAAGCCCAGATCCGACAGGATGCGCAGCTGCTGCTCTTTCGGGATCGTCATGCCGACCAGGCTTTCGACCCGCGCCGTGTCGAGCTTGATCCGGCGTTCGACGCCGTTTCGGCCGCCCTTCGGCGGGCGTCCCGCGACCACGATCTCCGAGGCTTCGCCGCCGCAGATCTCCTGGATCAGCCGGGTGGCGAGTTCGAGACCCTCGACCGTGAAAACCGGGTCGATCCCCCGCTCGAAGCGGTAGCGCGCGTCGGAATGGATTTTCAGCTTGCGGCCGGTCGCCGCCGTGCGGACGGGATCGAAGTAGGCGGCTTCGACGAACACCGACGTCGTCTCGTCGACGCAGCCCGACGACAGCCCGCCCATGACGCCGCCGATCGCCTCGGGCCGCCGACCGCCGCGGTCGCAGACCAGCGTCATGGCGTCGTCGAAGGCGTAGGTTTTGCCGTCGAGCGCTTCCAAGCTTTCGCCGGCCTTCGACAACCGGACCTTGATGTTGCCCTCGATCTTGTCCGCGTCGAACACGTGAAGGGGCCGGGCCCGGTCGTAGGTCAGATAGTTGGTGACGTCGACAAGAGCGTTGATCGGGCGCAAGCCGATCGCCGTCAGCCTTTTGCGCAGCCAGTCGGGCGACGGGCCGTTTTTCACGCCCCGGATCAGCCGGCCGGCGAACAACGGGCAGGCGGCGCCGTCGGTTTCGGTTTCAGCTCGCACGCCGGGGTCGAGCGTCACCGAGATCGGGCAGGCGAAGGCGCTCGGGACAGGCTCGGTCGGCGCAGGCTTCAACGCGCCGATCCCGCGCGCCGCCAGATCGCGGGCGATCCCGCGCACGCCGAGCGCGTCGGGTCGGTTCGGGGTGATGGCGATCTCGATGACCGGGTCGTTTAGACCCGCATAGTCGATGAACCGCGCGCCGAGCGGCGCGTCCTCGGGCAGGTCGATGATCCCGTCATGGGCCTCGGAGATCTCGAGTTCGCGTTCCGAGCACAGCATGCCGTTCGAGGCCTCGCCGCGGATCTCGCCCGGCTTCAGCAGCAAATCCGTGCCGGGCACGTGGACGCCCGGCGCGGCGAACACGCCGATCAAGCCGGTGCGCGCGTTCGGCGCGCCGCAAACCACCTGCACGATCTCCGAGGGGTGTTCGGGGCCGCTCGGCCAGGTTTCGACCCGGCAAACGCGCAACCGGTCGGCGTTCGGATGTTGCTTGGCCTCGAGAACCCGGCAGATCGAAAAGGCGCCGAGCTTTTCGGCCGGATCTTCGACGCCCTCGACTTCGAGCCCGAGATCGGTGAGCGCCTCGAGGATCGCCGTCAGCGGCGCGTCGGTCTCGAGGTGGTCTTTCAGCCAGCCCAGAGTGAATTTCATCTTCGCCTCCCACCGAGATTGATCGGTGTGTTGCGCGGACGCTATCCCAGGTCAACGGGCGAGGCGCCGCCGGGTCGCGGCCGACGGCGCGCTCGGGACAGAAACGGAGCATTCGTATGGAGCCGAACCAAAGCGGCCCTGATCCGATTTACTTTCTTCATATCGGTAAGACGGGCGGCACTTTTTTAAAGAAAACCCTCGAAATCAACGCGCCGCGCTTTGCGCGACCAATCAAATACCTCGGGCATCGCAAAGCGCTGCGGTCGAGCGCGCGCGAGCATGGCGCGGACCGGAAGATCTTTTTCGTCGTGCGCGAGCCGCTCGAGCGCTTCGTCTCGGGCTTTTACTGTCGACTGCGCATGGGCGCGCCGAAATACGACGCGATGTGGTGGCCGGACGAGGCGGCCGCTTTCGCGCATTTCGAAAGCGCCAATCAACTCGCCGAGGCGCTCGACAGCGATAAGCAGCGCGATCGGTCGGCGGCGCGGTTCGCCATGCAGAGCATTCTGCATCTCAAGCGCAACTACCGGTGGCATCTGCACGGGGTCGGGACCCTGAAGCAGGAGCGCCCGAATTTGGTCGCGATCCTCGACGTGGCGCGCTTGGACGATCAGATCGGCCCGTTGATGCGGAAGCTCGGGGCGAACGACTACGAGCTTCCGGGGGCCGACTGGCTGTACCGCGGCGAGAAGGAGGAAGAGACGCTGTCCGAACGGGCGGCGGCGAACCTTCGGACCTTTTGGGCGGAAGAGTTCGAGATTTATCGCCATTGCCAAGCGGTGGGCGCCGAGTTGCTGAGCGCCTAGCGCCGGCCGCCCGCGGTTCCGCCGCAATCGAACCCTGTCGCGGTCTCATTCCTTTCGGATCGGTTAACCGGTTCGATCGCAGGAGGAAGCCGCCATGAGACCCGCCGCCTACGCTGTCGGATTGCGCGCCGCCCAAGGCCCCGCCGGGGCGCCTCAAGACCCCGCCGGGGCGTCTCAAGACCCCGCCGCGGCGGCGCAGGCCCCCGTCGAGAGCGCTGCGGCGCCCGGCGCCCGCCTGTTCGCCACCCATTGGCGCGACGCCTTCGGCCGCGAGACCGCGGCGCGCTTGCGGCTGTGGCCGGCCGGCGACGCGGCGCCGAGCGCGGAGGCCGGGCGCCGCGATCGGCGCGCCGCCCTCTGGGAGGGCGCCTACCGCGCCGAGGCGTCGGGCGTGACCGGGCGGCTGCGCGGCGTCTGGCGTCCCGACGAGCGGATGTTCGAAGGCGCGTGGCGCTCCGTCGGCCCCGACGGCGCGCTGCGCCGAGGCGAGGCGCGCTTTTTCTTCACCGCGAATTACGGCCGCTTCACCGGTTGGTGGAGCCTGTGCGAGGCCGACGCGGCCGAGCCGGGGGGCCAGTGGCGCTGGACCGGCCGCGCCGCGCCCGTCGACGCGCGCGGCGCGCTCTGAAAGTTTCAAACGGCCGCGTCCCGAAGGGCGCGAAACAGAGGCTCCGGGGGGCGGACGAGATCGGCCGAGCCCGGTCGTCGCGGGCGGGGGGGGGGGGGGGGGGGGACCGCAGCGGGGCCGGGCCAGCGGGGGGGGCCCCCCGCGCGCG
>CAZBIG010000185.1:4765-6423 GCA_964491865.1 uncultured Neomegalonema sp.
GGTCGCCCAAAGCGGGCGCCCGTCCGTCGCGCGCCAACGCGCCGTGCGACGCCTGTCGCCATGCGCCCAACGGATTGACATGTCCGCGAACCCTTGCGGCGCCGTGTTGCGTCGCACAGATGTGGCGACCGGTTTGACCTATGTCGTACCCGGCCGGGGTTTCGCCCGCCAGGACTTCGCCCGCCAGGACTTCGCCCGCCAGGACTTCGCTCGCCAGGACTTCGCTCGCCAGGACTTCGCTCGCCACGACTTCGCTCGCCACGACACGGATGACGTTTCTGTCCGCCCAGGCGATCTTTCTCAGAGGACGCGACCATGTTGGTGACCAAGCCGGACGCGCGCATCGCTTGCGGCGCTCGCGAGCCCGAACCCGGCGCCGTCGTCGCCGGAGCCGCAGACCCGCGGGGCGGCGCCCGAAACGTCGGGTCCGGCACGCGTCAGACCCTGTTCTCGCCGCGTCCCGCGCCCGCCGCGGACGCCGCCCAAAGGAGCGCGCCATGAGCAGCACCGCCGCCGCGACGGAGACCGCCGTCTCGTCCGCCGACCAGGAAGCGCCGATCATCGGTCCGATTTCAGAGCGCGACGCGAAAGACGCGCAGGAGGTCCTGTCGGTCCGCCATTGGGATGACCGGTTGTTCTCCTTCCGCATGACCCGGCCGACGAGCCTGCGCTTTCGCTCGGGCGAGTTCGTGATGATCGGCCTGCCCGACGAAAACGGCAAACCGATCATGCGCGCCTATTCCATCGCCTCGCCGTTCTGGGACGACGAGCTTGAGTTTTACTCGATCAAGGTGCCGAACGGCCCGCTCACGTCGCGCCTGCAGCGCATCCAGCCCGGCGACAAGGTGATCCTGCGCCCGAAGCCCGTCGGCACGCTGCAGCTCGACGCGCTGAAGCCCGGCGCGCGGCTCTGGATGCTGTCGACCGGCACCGGGGTCGCGCCGTTCGCCTCGCTGATGCGAGACCCCGAAACCTATGAAAAGTTCGATCAGGTGTTTCTGACGCAGACCTGTCGGTTGCTGAGCGAACTCGAGTACGGGGCGTCGCTCGAAAGCGCGCTGGCGGACGATCCGCTTGTCGGCGAACACGCCGGCCGCTTCCGCCGCTTCGCGACCACGACGCGCGACCCCTCGCCGGTGATGGGCCGGATCACTGATCTCATCGACAGCGGCGCGGCGTTCGACGCGCTCGGCGTCGCGCCGCTGGATCCCGCCGTCGATCGGGTGATGGTGTGCGGGTCGCTGGCCTTCAATACGGACGTCAAGGCGATGCTCGAGGCGCGCGGCTTCGTCGAAGGCGCGAATTCGCGTCCCGGCGATTTCGTCCTCGAGAAAGCGTTCGTCGGCTAGCGCCTCGCTAGCGCGACAGACCGGCCGCCACGCTCGGCGCGTCGAGCGCGGCGAAGCCGTAATGGCGCAGCCAACGCAGATCGCTGTCGAAAAAGGCGCGCAGGTCCGGGACGCCGTATTTCAGCATGGCGATCCGGTCGACGCCCATGCCGAAGGCGAAACCCTGCCATTGGGCGGGGTCAACGCCGCAGGCGGCCAGCACTTTGGGGTGGACCATCCCGCTGCCCAAAATCTCGAGCCAGTCGTCGCCCTCGCCGACCTTAAGCTGTCCCCCGCTCCACGAGCAGCGGATGTCGACCTCGGCCGACG
>CAZBIG010000186.1:0-6418 GCA_964491865.1 uncultured Neomegalonema sp.
GTCCGGCGTGCCATCATAATTGATGTGGCCGTCGACATATTTCGGGATCCCGGCGTTGCCCTTCGCGATCACCACCGCGTTCGGCGCCGCTTCGGTCAGGCCGAGCACGGTGCGCAACAGATCCGACGCGCCGACCCCGCAATTGGCGCCGAAGGCGATCGGCGGCTGCGCCAATTCGGGCGCGAACGCGGCGTAGGCCGACGAGGTCACGCCCATCATCGTGCGCCCCGCGGTGTCGAAGCTGAGCGTGCCGCAAAAGGGCGCGCCGAGATTCTTGGCCGCCTGGGCCGCCGCGCGCATCTCCTCTTCGGACGAGATCGTCTCGGCCCACAAGACGTCCGCGCCGCCCGCCAGCAGGCCCTCCCCCTGCTCCTCGAAGGCCGCCACCGCTTCCTCGAACGACAACGCGCCCACCGGCTCGAGCAGCTCGCCGGTCGGCCCGATCGAGCCCGCCACCACGATGTCGCGCCCCGATGCGGCCACCGCCTCGCGCGCGATCTCGGCGGCGCGCTTGTTCAGGGGGCCGACGCGGTCCTGGGCGTCGTGCAGCTTCAAACGATAGCGGGTGCCGCCGAAGGAGTTCGTCAGAATCAGATCAACCCCGGCGCCGATGAACCCGTCATGCAGCGCGCGGACCTTCTCGGGCGCGTCGACGTTCCACAATTCGGGCGCTTCGCCCGCCTCGAGCCCCATCGCGAACAGGTTGGTGCCCGTCGCCCCGTCGGCCAAAAGCCAGGGGCGGGACTCGAGCATGCGGCTCAAGAGATCGGACATGCTAAAAACCCTCCTGGGCCCGACGCCACGAACGCCGGACCGGTCGCTTTGCTAAGTTCACAATTTCGCCATAGCGCCAGATCGGGCCGCGGGGAAGCCGGCGGACCCGAGCCGCGGCTGAACGGCGCGCGGCGGCGCCCCGCCCCTGCAAGGCCGAAAAGCGCGCTGCGCCCAAAAGCGCGCCGCGCCAAAGAGGCGGGCCGCGCCCAAGAGGCGGGGCCCTCGGCGCGCTCGCCCGGCGGGCCGGCGGCGAGCCGGTCAGCCCTTGTCGCGCTTCAGGATGTCGGGGTCGGCGCCATCGGTCGCGACCCGAGCCAGATCGCGCAAGAACTCCGGATCCGGATGCCCGGCCTCGATCGCCCGCTCCACCGTCGGGCCCAGATCCCAGCCTTCGCTGCGGGCGCCGGCGTCGATCAGCACCATGGCGGCGCGGGCCGAGTCGTCGCGGCGGCTCGTGTCATGCGCGTACCGATAAATCCACAGCTCGAGCATCAACCACCGCGGCCGCGCCGCCGGGTCCATGCTATAGGCCGCGTCGAAGGCGTCGTTCAGCACCTTCAGGCCCTCGTCGGTCCGCCCTTCGGACAGCAGGAATTGCGCGGCGCGCGACAGCACCACGGCGTCCTTGGGGTTCTGCGCGGCGGCCTGACGATAGCAGCGGGCCGCTTCATCGAGGCTGCGCTGCGTGTCTCGCAGGAAGGCCGCGAAGTTATTCAAGGTCTCGGCTCGGTTCGGCGCCAGTCGAACCGCCTCGCGGAAATAGACCTCGGCTTGCTCGGCGTCTTCACGCACGTCGTGAAGGAATTGGGCCAAATCGTTCAGCGCGTCGATTTCGCCCGGCTCATAGTCGACGGCGCGCCGCAGATAGGTCTCGGCGGCGTCCGCATCGCGCTTTTTCTCGGCCAGGAAACGGCCATAGGCGCGCAGCGTCTGCGAGTCGCGGGGCGTCAGGCTGAGCGCGTCCTGGAACAGCGCGTCGGCCTCCTCGACGCGGTCGGCCTGCCGCCCGAGAAAGGCGGCGTAGGCGGCGCGCACCTTGGCGTTGTAGGGCTCGCGCTCGACGGCGTCGCGGTGAAGCCGCTCGACCTCGCGCGGCTCGGTTCCCTGATCCTCCAAGAAGGCCGCCAACGCCGAGAGCGGTTCGCCCTCGTCGGGCGCGGCGCCCGCGGCCAGCCTCAGCTGGGCCTCGGCCGCTTTGACCTCGCCCCGACGGTTGCGCAGAAACGCGGCGTAGGCGCGCTGCGCTCGGAACAGCCGCGGGGCCGCCTCGACGGCGCGCTGATACTCGGCTTCGGCCATGTCGAGATCCCCTCTGCGCTCGGCCAACGCCGCCCGAGCGTAGGCCAGCATCGGCGCGCCCGGGGCCGCTTGCTGCGCGTCTTCGAGCATCGACGACGCATGCTCGACGCCGACGCCGGCCCTGAGGCGAAACAGCGCCAGCTCGGCCTGGGCGTCGGGCGAGATCGGTCGGATGTCGGCGGCCGCGCGCAAATGCGGCTCGGCGGCGTCGCGGCGGCAGCGGATTTCCTCGAGGAACCGCGCATAGGCGATGCGGCAGCCGGCGTCCTCGGGCGCCAATTCGATCGCCAGCCGATAACAATTGTCCGCCTCGTCGAGATCGCCGCGGGCGCGGATCAGATAATCCGCGAGCGCCCGCAGCGTGTCGGCGTTGCGCAAGTCGAGGTTCAGCGCGCGCGTCAGCAGCCGTTCGGCGCGCGGGGCGTCTCGAAGCTGCTCGACGGCGAATTTCGCATAGTCGCGCAGCAGCGGAATATCGTCGGGCGCGGACTGCTGCGCCGCCTCGTAGACTTCCTCGGCGGCGGCGAGGTCGCGCGCGGCGATGGCCAAAAAGCGCGCGCGGCGGGCCATCAGCGGCCCGGGATCAGCCGCCTTTTCGATCGCGGCGACCAGGGCGGCGTCGGCCTGGCGGGCCTCCTCGGGGCTGGCCGGGCCGATCGGCTGCGCCGGCAGGCGCGCGCCGCCGGCGCTCGCGGCGCTCCACACCACGGGAAACTGGGCGCGCTGCGCCGAGCGCTTGCTGAGCGCGCCCTCAAAGGCGCGCGCGTAGCGCGCGATGTCTTTGCCCTGCCCCTTCGCCGCGCCGAGCGCGCGCGGGGCCAGACGGTCGGGCTCGGGCGGGGCGACCGGCCCCTCGGACCCGCCTGACGCGCCCGAAGCCCCGCCGTCGAGCTGCGACAGCACCTCGCCGAGCTTCGTCGAGCGGTCCCCGAGGGCGGAGGGCGCCGGGCGCTCGGGCGCTGCGGCCGGCGACGGGTCGCGCGGCGCGTCGGCGCTCGGGTCGGCGCTCGGGTCGGAAACGGCGCCGGCGGTCCCGTGGGCCTTGCCCGCCCCGCGCAATTCGAGCTTCGCCGCGTCGAGCAGCTTCGCCTTGGCGCCGCTGCGGGTCGCCGGGGTCGCCGGCTCCGCCCCGGGAAAACCGTCGCCGCCCTGGTCGCTCGGATCGCCCGGCGGCTCTGAGCGGATGGCCTTCGAGAACAGATGCAGCGACTGACGCAGCCGCTCGCGGCGGCTGTCGGGCGTTTCTTTCCGCGCGCCTATGCTGCCGGCGCCGCGCAGGCTGAGCCGCCGCCCCGGCGCGCTGGCCGCGCCCGCCGACGGCTCCGGCGCGTCGCCGGCGTCGGGCTGAGCGGGCGTGTCCGGCAGCGCGATGCCGGCCCGGGTCGACAACTCGCGATACTGCACGTCGTAGCGCCGCAGCGCGCGTTCGAACCGGTCGACCTTCGGATGCCCGAGGCCGAACTCGAGGCGCGCGAAGTACATCAGCTCGTCGAAATCGCTGTGGCGCACCCAGATGGTTCTGCGGCGCTCGGCCCATTCGGCCAGCCCGCCTTTGGGCGGCTCCTCGTTGATCCAGAACAGACCGCCCGCCGGCGCGCCGGGCGGCAGCCCTTCGAGAAGCTCGAGAACGCTGTCGTCGCGCCCGCCATAGCCGATGAAGATCAACCCGGCCTCGGCGATCTGCTCGCGCAGGCGTTCTTTGACCGCCTCGGCGAGCGTGATCCGGTTGCCGTCGTCCGGGCGCGTCAGATGCGCGTCGCCGTGGACCTTCACGATCGTCGGGGTCGTGGGCGACAGCGGCGTGCGCCGGCCGAGCGACTCGTTCGTGTACACTTGCGGCCGTCGCCGGCTGTAGAGATGCAGCGCGTCGGCGCAGAGATCGTCGAAGTTCGTCGAGATCGCGAAATTCGCCCGCACGCCCCATTTTTCGTGCGTCATCAGCTGCGCGAGCGTCGCGTAGCCGAACCCGGGCTCGGCGTGCTCCATCAGCTCTTCGAGTTCGCGGCGACGGTCGGCGTCGTTGAAGAACAGCGCGTCGAAGACCTCGGCGTAGATCGCCGCCGGATCGTCGGGGTCATAGCGCAGGAACTGCTTGCGCCCCCACTCCTCGATCCCGCTTTCCGAACCGGTCTGGAGGTATTTCAGCTCTTTGATCCAGCGAAGCACGATTTCTTTGGCGGTCGGCACGCCGGACGTGACCGAGCAACCCGCCCCGAGGAACCAGACGAACCGGTTCTCTTGCTTCGTGATCGCATAGCGCAGCCGCCGGACGAATTCCCGTGCGGAAAAGCGCAGATAGCGGCTGTCGTTTTCGTAATCGCGGCCGTCGCCCCAAAAGCTCATGCGCCTGTCGCCTCGCACGGCGTTCGACGCGCGTCTAACGCCCCTCGCTCTCCACCCGCCGTCGCCGCCCCTCGCGGCGCGCGAACAGCGGTCGCCCGCTCGATGTCGACAGGCTTCGCGACAACCGCCGGCGCCCGTCTGTTATCAGCCACAGTCGGGCTCCTCGGCCCGCTCTGGCGTATTAGAGTTCTCGATTAGCACGAAAAACCCAGCGGCGCATCGTATTTATGCACAGCCGGAGCAAAATGCTGCGAAGATCGACGCGGACGGCGCCACATCATGTGCGGATAACTCTGTGGATAACTTAAGCCTCGGCGGCGGCGCGCTCTTTCACGCGGCGGATCATCGCCCGCAAGCCGTTCGACCGCTGCGACGACAAGTGATCGCCGAAACCGAGGCGGTCAAAGGCCGCCACGGCGTCGAACCCGGCGATCTCGTCGGCGCGGCGGCCCGACAGCAGGGCTCGCAACACCGCGATCAGCCCCCGCACGATGTGGGCGTCGCTGTCGCCGTCGAAACGGATGCGGGGCGCGCCGTCGGGGCCCGGGTCGCGCGCGATCTTCAACCACACCTGGCTCGCGCAGCCGTCGACTTTGGTCTCGTCGGTCTTGTCCGCGTCGGGCAGCTCGGGCAGCCGCTGGCCCAGCTCGATCACGTACCGGTAGCGGTCCATCCAGTCGTCCATCAGCTCGAAGGTCTCTTCGATCTCCTCGAAGCTGGGTCCCGGCTCGGCGGCGGTCGGGGCGCGGTCGGCCATGGCTGTCCTCGTTCTCCGGCGTCAGTTCTCGGCGTCGCCGGCCCGGCGCGCGCCCTGACGGCTCAGCGCCAGAGGCTGCGGCGCGCCTCGAGGGTCTTCGGCGACAGCCTTACGCAATATCGTCCAGTTCGCCGCGCCGCCAAGCACACGCGCGTCGCGTCTTTGGGTTGCAGACTGTGCAGGATCGCCGCCCAACGCCGATCGCGGCCGCGTCGCGCGAGGTAAGAGGCGCCGCGGCCGCGGGCCGCCTTCCGCCCGCCCCGGAGCGCCTGCGCCGCGGCGCGCCGGTCCGCATAGGCGCCGAAGAACGCGGCGTAGCCGACCGGGCGCGACACGCCGGGGCCGCGCGGACCGCCGCAGCCCGGATAGGCCGCCAGCGGCGGCGCCGCCCCGGGCGCGATCGGCGACGCCGGCGCGAGCGCCGCTCGGGGCCCGGACGCCCCGCGCTCGGACAGCGCGAAGCCGCGATCGAGCTGCGCCGCCAACGCCGCGTCCCGCTGCGGCCGGGTGCGGTGCGTCAACCCCACGCTCAGAAGCCGCCGGCCCGAGGACCGGGCGACCGCGACCAGATTATAGCCCGCCTGGCAGGTGAACCCGGTCTTCATCCCCTCCGCCCCGCGATAGCCGCCCAGAAGCGGATTGGTGGTCAAGACCGTGCGCCCGTCGATCTCGACCCGGGTCTTGGCGAACACTTCCGAGCGTCTCGGGTGCCGCGTCAGCAGCGCGCGCGCCAACAGCGCCGCGTCGCGGGCGGTGATGCGTTGACCTTTGGCGGGCAGGCCGCTGGCGTTGGCGAACACGGCCCCGCGCAGCCCGAGCCGCCGAGCCGCGCGGTTCATGCGCAGCGCGAACGCGTGCTCCGACCCGGCGACGGCCTCGGCCACCGCCACAGCCGCGTCGTTCGCCGAGGCCACCAGCGTCGCGTCGAGCAGCTCGCCGAAGGGCAGCGACCGGCCGGGGATCAATCCGACCCCGACCGGCGGCTGGCGCGCCGCGGCCGCCGACACCGTCACGAGATCCTCGCGCCGGATCTCGCCCGCTTCGAGGGCTTCGAAGGCGACGAAGGCGGTCATGAGCTTCGCGAGCGACGCCGGACGCCGGGGGGAGTCGATCTCGGACGCCTCGAGGATTTCGCCGCTCTCAAGGGCCACCGTGATGAAGGCGGGGGCCACGGCCGCGAACTCGGCCGTCGGCGCGGCCTCGCCCGTCGGCGCGGCGTGGGCGGCGCCCGCGAGGCTCATCAGA
>CAZBIG010000187.1:0-6406 GCA_964491865.1 uncultured Neomegalonema sp.
GGCGTCGAACAGCGGCCGCGGCGCGTCGTTGCGGCCGAGCAAACCGCCGGGCGCGGCGGCGCGCAGCAGCCCGCCGGTCGCGCCGACAAGCCCGAACCGCGCATGGGCGCGGCGGGCCACCGCGACGTCCGATCCGGCCAAGGGCGCGTCGGCGCCGCCGCGGCCGGGCGGCGGGCCGAGCGCCCCGCCGTCGGCCAAGACGCGATAGGCCTCGGCGACTTTCGAGCGGTAGCGCTGCGCGAGATCGGGCGTCCGCGAGTGGTAGATCCCCGCGGCGCGCATCCAGTCCCCGGTCTCCTCGGCGAGGGCCTTCAGAAAGCGCGCGGCGTAGTCGGCGTTTTTCTCGGGGTCGAACATGTCGGTCAGCGAGGCGAAGGCGTCGCCGTGCCAGCGTCGGTTCACCTGCATGCAGCCCACGTCGTAGGAGGCGATCCCGCGGGCGGAGAGGTCGTTCGCCAGCGCGAGCCCTGCGGCCCGGTCGGGCAGCCAATGCCCCGCCCCCGCGCCGTTCACGGTCCACGGCCAGGGCCGGCGGCGATCGCCCACGCGGCGCCCGCTTTCGGTCAGCGCGACGGCCATCAACAGGCGCTCCGGCACGCTGTGGCGGCGCGCGGCGCGGCGGATCGCGGTCTCGCACAGCCGCGCCGCGGCGTCTTTGGGGTCGGCGCTGACGGCGTCGCGGCCAGTGTCGCGGCCAGGTTGGCGGCCAGGTTGGCGGGCGGCCTGGGCCTCGCCGCCCGCGGGCGGCGCGCTGCGGAACAACGACCCCGGCGTCTCGGCCCAGGCGCGCGCGGGCCCGAGCGCCGACAGGGCGACGCCGAGCGCGGCGGCCGCGACCAGCCGCGCCGCGCCGCCGATCCGCCTGACGCCCCCGCGCGCCATCGGCTCAGGCCCCGGCCACGAGCGGGATGATCCGCTCTTGGAACAGGCTGACGATCATCTGCCCCATGAACGCCATCGACACCCAAAGCACGGCCGCCATGGCCGCGAGCTTCGGCACGAAGGTCAGCGTCATCTCTTGGATCGACGTCAGCGCCTGCAACAGGCCGATCGCCAGGCCCACCAGCAGCGCCGCCGCCAACAGCGGCAGGCTCACCACCAGGGTCACCCACAACGCCTCGCGCAGCAGGTCGAGGATCAGGCCGTCGGACATGCGGACCTCAGGGGCGCCGAGCGCCGGTCTGGAGAAGAAAGTCGGAGAGCGCCGCCGGGGTCAGACCGGCATGCGCAAGATCTCTTGATAGGCTTCGACCACCTTGTCGCGGACGGTCACCGCCATCTCGAGCGCCATCTCGGTGGCGGCGAGCGCTTCGACCACCGAGTGCGGATCGGCCCGGCCGGCCATCATCTCGACCGCCGCGGCTTCGCCGGCGCGCACCGTTTCGATCGCGTCGGAGGCCAGCGCGCCGAGCGTGTCCGAGGCGCTGGGCGCGTCGGCGGCGTCGAAGCTCAGGCCGAAATCGGCCGCCGGCTTCGGCCCGGCCGGGGCGGCCGGCGTCGGGGCGGCGGCCGGCTGCGCGATGTCGAGCGCCTGGTCGTACAGGCGCTGCGCGGAACGGCTTCCAATCTCCATCTCGTTCTCCTCGGTTTTTTCCGTGGGCCCCGGCGTTTTTCCCGGGTCTTCGGGACGACGCGCCTTAGCGGCGCAACAAATCCAAAATGCTGGCGTACATGCGTCGCGTCTGATCGAACATGTTCACATTAGCCGAATAAGTGCGGTTGACTTGCCTCGCGTCAGCCAGTTCTGTGATCAGGTTCACATTAGACATCCGAACTTTGCCTTCGTCGTCGGCCAACGGATGATTCGGCTCATAGACTTCGCGCAGCGGCGTCTGATCGAGCGTGACGCGGCCGATCTTGAGCGTCGCGTGTCCGTCCTCGACCACCTGCTCGAACCGCGAGAGCTTGCGGCGATAGCCCGGCGTGTCGGCGTTCGCGATGTTTTCGCTGATCAGGCGCTGACGCTGCGACTGCACCGTCATGCCGGTCGCCGAGGTTTTCAGGGCTTTCATGAACTCGATCATCGGTCAGGCTCCTTCTCGCCCCGCCGCTCAGCGCGCGCGGCCGACCACGCTCAGGCGCAGCAGGTCCATCGATTTGCGATAGATCGACAGCGCGGCCTGATGTTGGGCCTGGGCGTCGGCGGCCAGCGTCAGTTGCTGTTCGACCTTCACGGTGTTCCCGGTCGGGCTGCTCTCGAGCCCGTCGACCTCGAAGGGCTCGATCCGGGCCGTGCGCGCCCCATAGGGCTGTCCCGACGCCGCGGCCGCGCGCGCGTCGCGAAGCGCTCTTTTGGGGTCGAAGGCCGGGATGTCCCTGGCGCGGAAGCCCGGGGTGTCCGCCTGCGCCAAATTCTCCGCGATCACCCGGTGGCGCAGCGCCGCGTGCTGGGCCATCGCGCTGGCCAGCCGCAGGATCGACAGATCGCTTGTCATGCTCGGCTTCTCCTCCAACCGTGCGGAACACAGTTCACCGGGCGTGACCGCAATCTCGCCCCGTTAAGAACCAAGTTAGGACCCTTGAGGTAAAAATTGCGTTCAAGAGAACGAGCTTTCTTCAGGGGGTTTTTCTGATTATGACCATGGAATGCCGAAAGGATGGCGGGCCGAAAGGCAATTTTTACTTGTCTGAAGAAAACGACAACGCCGCCCTCGAGGCGCTCGCGCCCGGCGTGCTTGACGCCATCGAGGCCGTCGCGCCGGTGTCGACCGCGGGCAAAGTGGCTTCGGTGCGCGAAAACGCGGTCGAAGTCCTCGGCCTCGCCGCCCGCGCCCGCATCGGCGATCTGGCGCTGTTCGAGCGCGACCGGGCGGCGGGCGGGGTCGACGCCTCGGGCGAGATCGTCGGCCTGCGCGACGGGCGCGCGGTGGTGATGCCCTACGGGCCGACCGAGGGCGCGGCGCTCGGAGACCTGGCCTGGTTGAAGCCCGCCCCGGATCCCGCGCCCTCGGACGCCTGGCTCGGCCAAGTGATCGACGGGTTCGGCCGGCCGCTGTCGGGCGGGACGGCGCCGCGCGCGCGAACCGGCCGCGCGCTGCGGGCGCGGCCCGCCCCGTCAATGGCGCGTCGGGCCGTCGGCGACCGGCTGTCGACCGGGCACGCCGCCTTTGACACCCTGCTGCCGATCTGCCGCGGCCAGCGGCTCGGCGTGTTCGCCGGCTCGGGCGTCGGCAAATCGCGGCTGCTGGCGGCGCTCGCGCAGCGCGTCAGCGCCGATGTGACCGTGATCGCGTTGATCGGCGAGCGCGGCCGCGAAGTCCGCGAGTTCGTCGAAAAGACGCTGGGCCCCGAAGCGCTGGCCCGCGCCGTCGTGGTGGCGGCGACCTCGGACCAACCCGCCGCGGCGAAACGCCGGGCGGCGTGGCTGGCGCTGACGACGGCCGAGCATTTCCGCGACCAGGGGGCTCAGACGCTGCTGCTGTTCGACAGTCTGACGCGGTTCGCCGAGGCGCATCGCGAGGCCGCGCTGACCAGCGGCGAGCAGGCCGGTCCAGACGGGCATCCGCCCTCGATGACCGGGCAAATCGCCGCTCTCGCCGAGCGCGCGGGGCCGGGACCGGACCGGCCGGGCGTCGGCGACATCACCGCCGTTTTCACGGTGCTGGTGGCGGGCGGCGACATGGACGAGCCGGTGGCGGACGTGACCCGCGGGATCCTCGACGGCCATCTGGTGCTGTCCCGCGAGATCGCCGAGCGCGGTCGGTTTCCCGCGATCGACGTGCGCCGCAGCGTGTCGCGGTCGCTGCCCGACTGCGCGAGCCCGGCCGAGAACCAGTTGATCGCCGACGCGCGCCGTCTGCTCGCCGTCTACGAACAGGCCGAGCCGATGATCCAGATCGGGTTGTACAAGCCGGGGACCGACGCCGAGATCGACCGCGCCGTCGCCGTCTGGCCGGCGCTCGACCGGTTCTTCGCCGCGCCCTCCGAAAGCCCCGAAGCGGCCTTCGAAACCTTGGCCGGTCTTCTGCAGGGGGCCGATCCGGGCTGACGCCGGCTCGGGACGCGCCGACCCCGCCGCGGCGCGCGGCGCCCCGCGGTTACGAGCAGTGCTTGGCGAACAGCGCCTGCTCATGCCCGGCCGGGGTCCGCGTCGGTTTCAGCGCCCGCGGATCGCCCTCGGCGGCGACCTTGGCCAGACAGTCCTGAAGCGCGCGATCTTCCAGGATATCGACGATCCGCCGCAGCCGCAGGCCGACGCCGACCCATGTCGCCTGCTCGCGCGGGCGGGCCCGGGCCAGATCGCCCGAGGCGTAGCGCGCCAAGGCGCGGATCCGGTCGGTCGTCACGGGATGCGTGCTGCGCGCCTGCGCGTAATCGAGCCAGGCCTTGTCGCTGTCGAATTGACCGCGGTTCGGCAGGCTGTAGGCCTGGGCTTGGAAAAACAGCGCCGCCCCGAGCGCGGGCGTGCCGGTCCGACCGAGCACGTCGAGCGCGAACCGGTCGGACTCGACCTCGTCCGCCTGCGCCTGCCGCGCGGTGATCTCGTCATAGCCCTTATGCCGATGCCGCAGATGGCCGAGCTCGTGGATCAAGATGAAGGCGAAAGCCTCGTTCCGCAGCGACAGCGACAGTTTGTCGACCGGCGGGCGCGTATGGGCGTCGGCGGGCGCGCCGAGCGTGGGCAGGATCGGCGGGTAGCGCCCGTCCGGAAACGCCGACGGATCGCGCCGCGTCATCATCGCGTAGTAGAGGTCGATCGCGCCGAGCGAATAGCCCTCGCTATAGAGCCAGGCGAAGGCGGTGGTGAGATCCTCCAGCGCTTTCAGCGACAGGATGGGGGCCGCGACGACCCTCTGCCCCTCGGCTTCGTAGGCGTAGAAGTCGAGCATGAAGTCGCCCGGCTGGGGCGTCGGGAAAGAGAAGCGCACGTCGCCGATCGCGGCGCGCTCCGCGTCGGTCAGCGCCGGCAGCACGCCGATCTCGTAGATTTTGCGAAAGGCCGTCGACAGCCGCTCGGCGTCGGCCTGAAGCTCGGCTTCGGCGTACATGCGGTTGTGATCCTGCGCGAGGGCGGTCGGCGCGGGGGCGAGCCCCGCCGCAACCAGCAGCGCCGCCGCGATCCGCAACCGCCCCGTTCCGCGCGCGCCGCGCCGCGTCCGCGCCATGACCGCCCCCTTCGTCCGATTCGCGCCCGCGCAGGGCCCTCGGTCGGAGCCTAGCAAGAAACGGCCGGCGCGCAGAGGTCGGACCGGTCAGGCCGCGTCCGCGTCGATCACCGCGGTGACTTCGCCCGGCGAGACCCGCGCGCCGTCGTCCAAGACCAGCACCGGCAGCCCGTTCTCGATCCGGACCTCCTTCACGCGACCGGCGCCGTCGGCCTGACGGGTGACCGTTTCGGCGTCGGGCGCGCCGGGTTGGCCGATCCCGTAGACGAACTCGATCTGATACACGCCGGCGGGGGCGGCGCCGCCGTCCGCCTTGGTCCCGTCCCAAGTCACCGGCCCGCCCTCGACGGGCGCGGCCAGGGTCGCCACTTCGCGGCCGTCTTGGTCGCGGATCACCACCGAGGCCGCCGTGGCGCCGGGCTCGACGGGCGCGTCCACGGTCAGGCTTTCGCCGTCGAAGCTGAAATCGAGCCCGGTCGCCTGGACGTCGCGGCCGACCCAGACCGCCAGGTCCGACAGCTCGGAACTGGTGATCTGCGACAGCAGCGTGTCGAGCTTATCGTTCGTGGCCACCGCCTGCTCGACCTGGCTGAACGAGGCGAGCTGTTCGACGAATTTGGTGCTGTCGAGCGGGCTGAGCGGGTCCTGGTTCCGCAACTGCGCCGTCAGCAGCGTCAGAAAGTCGTTGAAGTCCGACACCGTCTGCGCCTGGGCCTCGCTCACGCTCTGCTGCGCGAGGCCGGCGTTTTGCGGCGGTTGGGTGGTGAGGCCGGTGATCTCGGTCATCTGGATCTCCTGTGCAGCGCCGTCTGGCGGTCGGGTCGACGCCCCATGAGGGCCGGTTGAAAGGGCGGGGGGCGCGTCAGACGCGCAAATCAAGCCCGCGCGCGACGGGGCCGGGGGCGCGCGCGACGCTCGCGCCGGCGGCGCGGTTGAAGTCGACCGGGGCGGCCCAGCGCGCGCTTTCGTCGGCGTCGCCGGCCGCGGCCTGCTCGCGCTCGGGCGCGCCAGAGCCGTCGTCAAACCCCTGCGCGTCGAAGCCGCCCTTCTCGAAGCTGAGATCGTCGAGGGTCAGCCCGACCTCGCGAAGCTCCTGCGCCAGAGCGTCGGCGTTGCGGCGCAACAGCTCGAGCGTTTCCGGGCGCTCGGCCTGCAGCGTGGCGGCGACATGTTCGGCTCCGTCGAAGCGCAGCTCGAGCCTGACCCGGCCGAGCTCGGGCGGATCGAGGCGGATCTCGAGCGTCGCGAGGTCGGCGCGGTCGGCCGCCGCGGCGGCGATCTGGGCGATCGGGGCGGCGGCC
>CAZBIG010000188.1:0-6379 GCA_964491865.1 uncultured Neomegalonema sp.
GGGCGGACGTCGTGCTTCGCGTTGCGCTGGTCGTGGTGGGCACGGGGGCGCCTGCGCCCTGCCCTGTCGGGCGACCGCGTCTTCGCGAACGAGGCCGCGCGATCCGGGGGCTGCGGATCGGACGACGCCGCGCGGGCGCGTCCTCGCGACGCGCGCGGCTCGTATATGGGCTCGGGGCCTCGGCCACAAGAGACCGGACGCCGCCAAGCCTATTCCGTGACCGGAGGACCGTGATACCACGCTCGCGAAACCACCGCCGATCGCGCTGCAAGGAGAACCCGGATGACCACGTTCGACGATCGCGAGAAAGCCTTCGAGAACAAATACGCCCACGACGCCGAGATGCAGTTCAAGGCGGCGGCGCGCGGCAACAAGAAGCTCGGCCTTTGGGCCGCCGAGCGCCTGGGTCTGACCGGCGACGCGGCGGACGACTACGCCAAGACGGTGGTCGCCGCAGATCTCGAAGAGGCCGGCGACGAGGACGTGATCCGCAAGGTGAAGGGCGATTTCGCCGACAAGGGCGTTGCGCTCGACGAGACCGAGCTGCGGACGACCCTCGACCGCCTGCACGCCGAGGCGAAGATCGAGCTGCTGGGCGAGCACGGCTGATCCTCCTCCCGGGCACCGCGGTCGGGTCGCGTCGGCCGCGGGCTGGGCTTGATCCTGCTCGGCGAGGCTTATGATTCTCCATGAAAATGGAGGGCGACGGCCGATGACCGTCCAAATCGTCTGGTTCAAGCGCGACCTGCGGGTCGAGGATCATCGGCCGCTCGCGGCGGCGGCCGAGGCCGGCCCGGTGCTGCCGCTGTACGTCGCCGAACCGGGCTGGTGGGCGCAAGCGACCCATTCGGCGCGGCAATGGGCCTTCGTCGCGGAAAATCTGGTCGAGCTGCGCGAGGATCTCGCGCGGCTCGGGGCCCCGCTGGTGGTGCGCACGGGCGCGGTGGTCGAGGTTCTGGACCAGGCGCGTCGGCGTTACGGGCGCGTCGCGCTCTGGAGCCATGAAGAGACCGGCGACGCCTGGAGCTTCGCGCGGGACCGCCAAGTCGGCGCGTGGGCGCGCGCCCAAGGCGTCGTGTGGCGAGAATTCCAACCGGCCGGCGTCGTGCGCCGCCTGAGAAGCCGCGACGGTTGGGCCAAGCGCTGGGACCGGACGATGGCCGAGGCGATGACGTCCGCGCCGGATCTGAAGGCCGTCGATCCGGCGCCGGAGCCGGGCCCGATCCCGCGCGCCGCCGATCTCGGCATGGCGCCCGACCCCTGCCCCGAACGCCAGCGGGGCGGCAGACGCCGCGCGGCGGCGGATCTCGAGAGTTTCTTGCACGAGCGCGGTCGCGCCTATCGCAAAGCGATGTCGACGCCGGTCGACGCCTTCGACGCCTGCTCGCGCCTGTCGACCCACCTCGCCTGGGGCGCGCTTTCGACGCGAGAAGCGGCGCAAGCGGCCGAGACCCGGTTGGCGCAGTTGCGGGCCGGCGATCGCGCGGCGGCGCGCGGCTGGATCGGGTCGATCGAGAGTTTCCAAGCGCGGCTGCACTGGCGCTGCCACTTCATGCAAAAGCTCGAGGACGAGCCGGACATCGAGTTTCGCTGCATGCACCGGGCGTATGAGGGGCTTCGTGAGCCGGATCACGACCCGGCCAAGCTGGCGGCCTGGGCGGCGGGAGAGACGGGACTGCCTTTTGTCGACGCCTGCATGCGGGCGCTCCGAGCCACCGGCTGGATGAATTTCCGGATGCGCTCGATGCTGACGGCGGTCGGCGCGTATCATCTGTGGCTCGACTGGCGGCGGACCGGTCCGGCGTTGGCGCGGTTGTTCACCGATTTCGAGCCGGGCATCCATTGGAGCCAAATGCAGATGCAGTCGGGCGTGACCGGCATCAACACGACCCGGGTCTACAACCCGGTGAAACAGTCCACCGACCAGGATCCGGAGGGCGTCTTTATTCGACGCTGGGTGCCCGAGCTGGCGGGCGCGCCGTCGGCGCGCCTCCATACGCCCTGGGCGATGAGCCGAAGCGAGCAGGACGCCGCCGGCTGCGTGATCGGTCGCGACTATCCCGAGCCGATCGTCGACCATGAGCAGGCGGCGCGCGACGCCAAAGCGCGCGTCCACGCCGTGCGCCGCGGCGACGCGTTCCGAGATGAGAAGGCCGCCGTGATGAAAAAGCACGCCAGCCGAAAGCCGGGGCGCGACGGTTTTCCGCGGCGCAAGAAGGCCGACGCGGCCAAGAAAGACCAGCTGTCCTTCGACCTGTGAGCGGCCGCCGGCCGCTGTCGGGCCGGAGCGCCGCCAGACGCGCGGCGCGCAGGCGCGCAGGCGCGCGGGCGGAGGCGCGGCGATCCGGATCTGAGAGAGGAGCGTCGGCCCCGATGCCGAAGATGCGCAAGAAAGGCGACCTGCCGCAAAAGCCTTGCGCGCACTGCGGACGCCCGTTCGCCTGGCGGAAAAAATGGGAGAAGGTTTGGGACGAGGTGCGGTTCTGTTCTGACCGATGCCGGTCCGAGGCGCGGCGCTCCGGCGGTTCCGGAGCCGCCTCGAGCGCGCCGGAGACCAGAGGCCGCTAAGCCGCGGCGACCGCGCGCCCGGCGTCGACCCGCTCGAGCACCCAGTCGAGGTCCGGGGCCGCGTCGGACGCGTCCGCGGTCCAGGCGGTCCGAACGGCGCTCGCCGCGTCGACCAAAAAGACGCCAGGCGCGTCGATCCGAACCTCGCCAGCGTTCTCGGCCAGCCGCAGGCCCCAGCCGCGCGCCTGCGCCGCCGACAGGTCGTAGCCCATGGTCAAATCCGTCAGGCCCCAGCGCCGATAGGCGCTGCAGGCGGTCGCCGCGTCGTCCATCGACGCCGTGACGACCGTCACCCCGCGGCGCTCGAACTCGCTCCGGCGCGTCTCGAGCGCCTTCAGCAGCCGTTCGGACCGCGCGCAGTCCGCCCCGCGAAAGAACAGGACCAATGTGAAGCTCTCGGGCCGCTGATCGCACAGCCGCCAGGGTCCGCCGTCCACGGTTTTCACCGCCAGGGGCGGCGCGGTGGCGCCCACGAGAGCGCTAAGGGTGGTCATAAACGTTTCTCCTGACGCCGCGAGCCGGATGTCGGCGGTCTCGCGTCCGCGCCGCACGGCCGTCGCTGGCATGAGGAATAAGGCGCTAAAGCGTCGCAGCCTAGGTTTTCTCGCAGGACTGTGATGGGCCGCGCGCGGCGGCTCACGGTCGGCGGAACCGGCCGCGACCTGGACGTCCCGCCCGCGCCGACCATTTGCTGCGCCATGAGCGCCTCCCCGACCTCCCCTTCGACCGCCCCCCGGCCGCCGGCCCACCCGGCCGGCCCCTCGCTGCCGAAGCGGGTGCGCCGCGCGCATCTGGCGCTTGGCGATCAGCTCGACCCCGACTCGGCCCTGTTCGACGCCTTCGACCCGGCGCAAGACGTTTTGCTGATGTGCGAGGCGGCCGAGGAGGCGACTTACATCGCCCAGCATCAACGCCGGATCGCGCTGTTTTTCTCGGCGATGCGCCACTTCGCCGAGGCGCAAGCCAAGCGCGGGCGGCCCGTCGTCTATCACCGGCTCGACGACGAGAACCCGCCCGAGACCCTGGCCGAAAGCCTGACGCGCGCCGCCCGCACGCTCGACCCCGAGGCCTTCGTGATGCTCGAGCCGGGCGACGATCGCGTTCGGCGATCGCTGCAAGGCGCGGCTAATGCGGCGCAGCGCCCGCTCGAGGTGATCGAAGACCGCCACTTCCTGACGCAACCGCGCGATTTCCAAGATCTGCGCGCGGGCCGGAAGCGCTTTATCCTCGAGGACTTTTATCGCGCGCAACGCAAGCGCACCGGCTGGCTGATGGAGGGCGACCAGCCGGTCGGCGGATCCTGGAACTTCGACAAAGACAATCGGAAAAGTTTCGGGAAGCAGGGGCCCGGCCTCGTTCCGCAGCGGCTCGAGTTTCCGCCCGACGCGATCACCAGGGACGTCTTGGCGTTGGTGCGAAAGCGGTTTGGCAACGCGCCCGGGTCGCTGGCGGATTTCGCCGAACCGGTGACGCCGGCCGACGCGCGCCGGGCGCTCGACGATTTCGTCGAGAACCGGCTCGCGCAGTACGGCGACTACCAAGACGCGATCGCGACCGGTCACGTCACGCTCTATCACGCGCGGATCTCGACCTGCCTGAACCTCAAGCTGCTCGACCCGCGCGAGGCCTGCGCCGCGGCGATCGAGGCCTATGAGGCCGGGCGGGCGCCGCTGAACGCCGTCGAGGGCTTCGTCCGTCAGATCCTCGGCTGGCGCGAGTTTGTGCGGGGCGTCTACTATACGCTGATGCCCGACTACGCCGAGCGCAACGGGCTCGAGGCGACGCAAGAGGTTCCCGCCTGGTTCTGGACCGGCGAGACCGAGATGGCCTGTCTCCGCGACGCGCTCGGCGGCTTGGTGCGCACCGGCTACGCCCATCACATTCAGCGGCTGATGGTGATGGGGCTGTTTTTGATGCTCTACGGCGCGCGCCCCTACCGCGTGCACGAGTGGCATATGTCGATGTATCTCGACGCGATCGACTGGGTGTCGCTGCCGAACGTGCTCGGCATGAGCCAGCATGGCGACGGCGGCGTGGTGGGCACGAAGCCGTATTCGGCCTCGGGCGCGTATATCGACCGCATGTCGGATTGCTGCCGCGACTGCCGCTACGATCCCAAGCAAGCGGTCGGCGACAAGGCTTGCCCGTTCACGACATTGTACTGGGACTTTCTCGACCGCCATTCCGACCGGTTCAGCGGCAACCAGCGCATGGCGATGCAAATGCGCAACCTCGCCCGCAAAGACGCGGACGAGATCAAATCGGTGCGCAAAGCGGCCGAGGCGCTTCGGCGCTAAGGGCGCTCCGACCGGTCAGTTGACGCCGTCCAACGTCCACCGCCCTTGAGCCGTCGTCTGTCGCAAGGCGGTCTCGACGGCTTTGGTCAGCTTGCCGCTGCGCGGACCGGTCAGGTGAGAATAGCGCGCGATCAGACCGCCGTCCGGGCCGACGAGATATTTGTTGAAGTTCCAGCTCGGCGCGCCGGCCTGAGGCGCGGCCCAGGCGAAAAACGGGTGCGCGTCGGCGCCTTTGACCCGCGTGATTTCGGTCAACGGGAAATCGATCGAGAAGTTGACCTCGCAGAACTCCTTCACTTTCCCTTCGTCGGTGTATTCCTGATTGAAATCCCGGCTCGGAACGCCCAGCACCACCAGACCTTGCTCGCGATACTGTTCCCAAATCGCTTGAAGGCCCTCGTATTGGGGCGTGAAGCCGCAAAAGGACGCGGTGTTCACGACCAGAACCGGCCGGCCTTTGAAGCTGTCGAAGGGCAGGGGCGCCCCGTCGATCGTGCGGAAGGCCACGTCATAGACCGACCCGGTCGCCGCCGCCGGACCAGCGCCGAGCGCCGTCATGAAACCGAACAGAACCATCGCCATCCATCGCCGCATCGCGCGCGCTCCTGATCAAGAGAAGACGCGATGGAACAATAGCGCGGCGCGCCCGCGATCAACGCTTCTCGGTCGCGGCTTCGCTGCTCAGCACTCGGGCGGCTTTCCTCCGGGGATCACGCCGCGGGCCAGCGCGTCGCGATAGGCTCTGCGCACAACATCGTCTTCGCCCGGGTCGCAGGCCGTAACCGCGATCGTGTCGGGCAAGTTTTTGGGGGGACGGTCCGACCAGCTCCACAAATCCGAGGCGAAGGCGGTCTCGACCGACGTCGCGCCGGCGAAATCGGCGCCCGACACCTCGGCGCCCGACAGCGAGGTCAGGTTGAGCGACACCCCCTCGAGCCGCGCATCGGTCAGCCGGGCGTTGGCGAGATCGGCGCCGGACAGATCGGCCCCCGTGAGATCGGCCCCGAGCAACTGCGCCCGGTGGAGCTGCGCGCGCGTCAGCCGCGCGCCGGCCATGGCGGCCCCGTCGAGCCGCGCGTCGTCGAGCGTGGCGTCGGTCAGGTCGGCCGCCGCCAGCGTCGCGTTCGACAGCGCCGCCGCGCGCATCTCGGCGCCCGTCAGATCGGCCTGGGTCAGGTCGGCGCCCGACAGCCGGGTTCGGTTAAGCGTCGCCCCGCGCAGCGAGGCGACCATCAGCTTGGCGTTTTCAAGGTTCGCCGCCGACAGATCGGCGTCGTCCAGCACCGCGGCCCGCCCGTCGATCGGGCCCAGATCGAGCCCGCGGAGCAACGCCCCGTCGACGCAGCTGAGATCGGCCCGCGGCAGCCCGTTCATCCGCTGGCACGACAGGTCGAGGCCGACGAAGCGTTCGCCTTGGCGGTGCAGATGCTCGAGCGCGGTGATCTTGCCGCTGGCCCCCGGCGCGGCCGCCGCCAGCACCCCCCAGGCGACGAGGTCCGGGGCGGCGGGGGTCG
>CAZBIG010000189.1:0-6357 GCA_964491865.1 uncultured Neomegalonema sp.
CCAGACTACGAATCTGGGGGTCGGGAGTTCGAATCTTCCCCGGTGCGCCAATAAACTCAATGACTTAGCGGATTGATCGAGGGCCGCGGGGGCACGTCTGGCTCACGCCGGGCTTAGATGACGAAGCGCCTTTCTGCGCGTCCGCCGCATCGCCAACTTTCCCGGCCCACCTGATCCTCCCCCGCAGTGCGAAGGCGACGCGCCTGCTCGCCGAGGCGGCCGCCTCGATCGCGGACGGGCTCACCTTGCGCCGAAGCTCAAGGCCAGGAGGTCAGCCTTGAGCCCCTCCACGTCGCCGCTGCGCACCAGCGCGTCGACCGCGTCGTGCGTCTCGCGCCAAATCGGAACCGCTTGCGTCAGCAGATCCCGTCCGGCGTCGGTCAGCGACAATCGGCGGCTGCGCTTGTCCTTTTCATCTTGAGCAATGGTCAGCAGTCCGCGCCGCTCGAGCGGCTTCAAAGCGGCGGTCAGCGTGGTGCGGTCCATCGCGAGCAGATGGGCCACGTCGCTGATCCGCGGCGGTTCCGGGCGGTTCAGGGAGACCAGCAACGAATACTGGCCGTTGGTCAGTCCGACCGGCTTAAACGCCTCGTCGAAGCGCCGACCAATCGCCCGCGCCGCCCGCTGAAGGTGCAGACACAGACACCGATCGCGCACCTCGAGGGTCACCGACAGGGGAAGATCGTCTCTCATCGCCACTGAAATTATGTTGACGTCAACTGACCTGTCAAACAGCGTTGAGGTCAATCTCGGCGAGTCGCCGCGCGGAACTCCGCGGAGGAAGCGCGCCGTCGGGACCCCGGTCGCCGACCGGGGCCGGCGTCGGCTCCGCTGGTTCCGGATCGATCCGAACGGCCCCGGAAGACACCCGTGAGAGGCGCCCAATGACCGAGACGACAATCCGCAGAGAAGCGCTGACGCTCGAGATCGCGCGCATGATCGGCGCGCCGCGCGCCGTGGTCTGGCGTTGCTGGACCGAGCCGGCCCTGTTCCAGCAATGGTTCTGCCCCGCGCCCTGGTCGGTTCCGGAAGCCGATTTCGACCTGCGTCCGGGCGGGCGCATGAACACGGTCATGGCCGGTCCGAACGGCGAGCGCGTCGAGAATGTGGGGTGTTACCTTGAGGTGCTTCCCCAAGAGCGACTGGTCTTCACCGACGCCTTCGCCGAAGGGTTCGCGCCGCGACCCAACCCGTTCATGACAGGTTACGTGACGCTCGCCGACGCCGGCGACGCGACGCGCATGGTCTGGGGCGCGCGTCACGCCACCGAGGCGGATCGCGACAGGCATCTTGAGATGGGGTTCGAGACCGGCTGGCCGATCGTCGCCGGCCAGCTGGACGCGCGCGCGCGCAGTCTCGCTTAAGGGGCCGCCGCGCATGCCCGACACGCCGAAACTCCGCACTTGTCTCTGGTTCGACCAAAACGGCGAAGAGGCCGCCAAGTTTTATGTCTCGCTGCTGCCTGACAGCCGGATCGAAACGACGTCCGTTCCTCATCCCGACAGGCCGCCGCTCGTGATCGAGTTCATCCTCGCCGGCGCGCCCTACATGATTCTGAACGGCGGGCCGATGTTCCCGCACACGCCCGCCGCGTCGATTTCTGTGCTGACGAAAGATCAAGCCGAGACCGACACGCTCTGGGCTGCGCTGTCGTCCGGCGGCGGCAAGGAGGGCGTGTGCGGCTGGGTGGTCGACCGCTTCGGCGTGTCTTGGCAGGTCATCCCTGAAATCTTGCCCACACTCATGAGCGCCGACGACAAGGCCGCAGCGCAGCGCGCGCAAGCCGCGATGATGCGCATGGGGAAAATCGACATCGCCGCTCTCGAAGCGGCGTTTCGAGGCCCGTGAGGGGAGGACGCCGTTCCGATCGCGCGCATGCCGCTCCGCGACACTGGCCGCCGCCGGAACGATTTGGGAAGTCAATCCGACATGACTGGGAAGGATGACACGACATGACTTATGTGGACGGGTTCCTCGCCGCCGTGCCGACCGCAAACAAGGAGGCGTATCGCAAGCACGCCGCCGACGCCGCTGTGGTCTTTAAGGAGTACGGCGCGCTTTCGGTCGTCGAATGCTGGGGCGACGACGTGCCGGAGGGCAAGGTCAACTCCATGCGCTCGGCGGTGATGCGCAAGCCCGACGAGACGGTCGTCTTCTCCTGGATCACCTGGCCCGACAAGGCCACGCGCGACGCGGCGATGCCGAAATGGATGGCCGATCCCCGCATGCAGCCGGGCGCCAATCCGATGCCGTTCGACGGGGCGCGGATGATCTTCGGCGGTTTTGAAATGATCGTCGACGTTTGACGGGGGAGCGCCGATGACCATCACAATCTCGGCCTTCCGCTGGGTCCCACAATTCGCGCAAGGCTTCGTCAAAGACATCCGGGCTCGTTGGGCGCTCGAGGAGGTTGGGCTGCCCTATCAAGTCGAGCTGATCGACCCGCCGGTCGGCAACGACCATCCTTATCGTAGCTGGCAGCCCTTCGGGCAGGTGCCGGCGTTTCGCGAGGACGGGGTCGAGCTGTTCGAGTCGGGCGCGATCGCGCTCCATCTCGCGAACCGGTCAGAGGCGCTGGCTCCGACCGATGCGGCCGGGCGGGCGCGCGTGACCATGGGCGTGATCGCGGCGCTGAACTCGGTCGAGCCGCATATCGACACCTACGCGCAGCTCGACATCTTCCACAAAGGCGAAGCCTGGGCGACGCAGCGCCGCCCCCAAGCCGAAGAGATGATGCGCCGCCGCCTGACGTCGCTCGCCGGCTGGCTCGGCGACAAGCACTACCTCGACGAGCGCTTCACCGCCGCCGATCTGATCATGGCGACCGTGCTGCGGGGGCTGGGCGACTGGCCGCTCGACGACCGTTTCCCGAGCCTCGGCGCCTACCGCCAGCGCTGCCTCGACCGCCCCGCCTTCGGCCGCGCGCTCGAGGCGCAGTTGCAGACGTTTCGGGACAACGCGCCCGCGTGATGCGTGTCCGAGGGCGGCGAAATCCGCGCCGTCGTCCAAAGGCGCCGGCTGGCAGCGGCCTCAGACCGCCGCGCAGTCGCACTGACGCCGCCGACCCGTCGGCTCTGACGACGCTGTCTTCCGAAGGCGGCGACAGTCCCCCGCCTAGAGAAGATCCGACAGCATCCGCGCCGCGCGCGCCGCGCCGTCGGCGGCGACCGGATGGGGGATGCGGGGAGCGCGCAGCTCCGCCAGCATGGCCTCGGCGATCGTCTCCGGATCGCTTTCGGCGAAGATCATTTTTCGCCCGGCGTTGTAGCGCTCCAAGCGGTGCGCGACGTGGAAGTTCTGTTCGAAATGGTTCTTCAGCGGGAAGTACAGAAACGGCGCGCCCGCCGCGGCCAGCTCCATGCACGTGGTGAGGCCGCCTTGAACCAGCGCCAGATCGCAGGCGGCGAGATGCCGGTCGAGGTCGGGGACAAAGGCGCGACGCTCCACGCCGTCGGGCCAGTCGAAGCGCGCCGGATCCAGCCGCGGTCCGGTGACGACGATCATGCGCAGCTCGGGAAGTCGCGCCTTCGCCAGCGGATACGCTTGGAGGATGCGCCGGATCAGATGCCCGCCGACGCCGGAGCCGCCGACCGAGACGAGGCAGGTTTTGCGCCCGTCGTCATAGCCGAACGCTTCGCGCAGATCGCCGCGCGGGCCGAACGTCGAGGGGTGCCGGCCGATGATGTAGTCGGAGAATTCGTAGTGCTTCGGGATCCAATCGCGCATCCGCGGCAGGCCGGCGCCGAAGGAGAGGTCGGCGATGTCCGCCGGGTCGCCGACGAAGATCGCCCGGTCCCGCACCTGGGGGTGCGCCTCGACATGCGCGATCATTTCGGCGTTGTAGTCGGTGGTGAGAAAAGCCTCCCGCGGCCCGTTCTCCTCGAAAGGCGCCCAACCGACGAAATCGGTCATCCAGGCGATCTGGGCTTGCTTCAGCTCCGGGTGCTCGTGCCAGTAATGGTCGACGTCCCAGGCCTCGTCCGCGATGACGAGATCATAGGGCTCCGCCTCGAGCACTTCCTGGAATACCATGAAGTTCTTGATCAGGATCTCGTCCATGCTGCGGATCGCCTGAAAGGCGTGGAGTTCGTGATCGCCCGCCTCGCTCTCGATATGCGCGCTTTCGCTGGCGAGGAGGCGGCTGGCCGGGTGGATCGTCTCGTCATGCGCCGCCAGCAGTCGCGTCACGGGATCCTGCGCGAGCCAGTCGACCTTCAGGTCCGGATGAAGCCGCCGCAATTCTCGCGTGACGGCGAGGTCGCGGCGAGCATGGCCGAGACCGATCGGCGACGAGAGATAGAGCGCGCGCTTGGACGGGCTCGGCCTTGAGCTGCGCGTTGGTTTGAAGCCGCCAAGCCGGCGAGCCAGAAAGTCGCGCACGGTGGTGTTGAACCGCGCCGGAAAGCGCGCATGCAGGCCGTGGCCTGCGCCGGGCCAGAGCTGCAGCTCGCCGCCGGTCAATTCCGCGATCCGCTCCGAGCCGTGAGGCGGCGTGATCTCGTCGTCGAGGCCGTGGATCAGCAGGGACGGGCAGGCGACGCGGGCGTACATCGCGTCATCGACCTCGTAGACGCCGTCGAAGCGACCAACCTGGGTGTCGCCCAGCATCGCGCCGTCGCCCTCCGCCGCCCAGGCCAGCGCGTCCTCCAACTGCTTGGTCGAATGCGGCTCGCAGTGCAGCTTGCCCAAGAAAAACTTTGTGAAGTCCTGGTAGTCGCGCAGCCAGTACTCGCGATTGAACTTCTCCCAGCCTTCCGGGCGATCCTTCGCCGGATCCGCAAACACCGCCCCTCGTCCAGGCGCGGCGGGCACGATCGGCGTCGCGGCGCCCGTTGAGATCACCGCCGCGACCCGGTCCGGATGATACGCCGCCGCGGTGAACGCCACGAGAGAGGAGAACGAGTACCCGACCAGGATCGCCTCGGCCGTCTCGGTCGCGTCCATGACCGCCAGCGCGTCGTCGACGATCAATCCGAGCCCGTGACCCTCCGGGCCGTCGGGGCGCCCAGATTTGCCGTTGCCGCGCGGATCATAAGCGACGACGCGGAAATGCTCGGCGAAGTAGGGGATCTGCGCCTTCCAGACGCGGGAATGGACCAGCGCCCAGGTGGGCGCGAAAACGATGGTCTGCGCGCCCGACCCGTAGACTTCGTAATGCAGGTTCAAGCCGTCTCGGTCGACGGCGCCTTGCGTGTGTGGAAGCATCGCCCGCATTGGATTAATCCTGTCCGTCGGCGCGCTCCGCCGCCGAGATCGCGACGCCGACCTGCCGCAGAGCGCCCAGCAGCCGCCGCGCGTCGGTCTGATCGCCGAGCAAAATGAGGGCTTCCGCGCCGAGAAAGGCCGCGCTCACCAGCGCGGCGGTCTGGTCCGCGCTGAGGGGGCCGACGGGCCCGCGCCGAGCCTCGAATTGCGCGACCAAACCAAGGATCAAGCGCCGCCATTCGGCCAGGGCGCCGCGCACGGCGGCGCCGACAGCGTCGTTGGACCAGCCGACCGCGATCAATTCCTGCAGGACGCGCACATAGCCCGACGCGACATCTTCTTCGAGATAGTCGCAGGCGCGCCTCCATTTCTCGCCGATGCTCAGGTCCGGATCGTCGAAGGTCTGTTTTTGACGGGCGACAAGACGCGCGTTCATGTCTTCGAACAGCGCCAGCAGCAGCCCTTCCTTCGAGCCGAAGTGATACTGGATCTGGCTCATCTGCGTTTTCGCGACCTCGGCGACGCGGCGCGTCGAGAGCCCAGAAAAGCCCTCCGAGACCAGCACGCCGCGGGCCGCCTCGAGCAGCCCGTCTCGGGTTTGCGCCGCTTTCTCTGCTGTGACCCGCGCCATGGGACCCTCCTGCCCCTTTATTCATTCGACCGAACGAATAAATCAAGCGCGATTGTCAGCCCGGGGGGCGCCGAGCCGACCGAGGGCTGAAGTTCGACCGGAGCCTGGACGCCGACCCTGACGATCGGCGGGCTGGACGCGAAGTACCGCAACCGCCGGAAACTGATCGTAAACCCGACAATCCGCCCGCGGCTCCAAAGTCGCGGACGCCGCCCTGACGGTACAAAGCCGCCAAGGATCCAGGAGACTCAATGTCACTGAGCTGTGGTGGAGGGGGCTAGCACCCGGATCCGTGCAGCCTCAATAAAATACTCTATAAATCAGTATCTTAGAATCTGCCCTCGAGATTTTGTGTCGCAGAATGTGTCGCAATTTGTGTCGCACTCAGCTGCGATCGACGGCGCTGTGACTCGAACCTTCATCCAGCCGAACCTCGCGCCGGACGATCGATCCGCGCCTCCGGCGAGACGGGAGCGACGGGCGGTTGGCGGGGCTGTTCTGGCTCGCGCAGCCGACCGATC
>CAZBIG010000190.1:0-6355 GCA_964491865.1 uncultured Neomegalonema sp.
GACGCGGCTTCGGCCGCGCGGTCGCGGCCGCGCGCCCCCGCCAGACGCCTCAAACCGGTTTTTTGTCGAGATCCGCCGGCAGCTCGTCATCGTCGCGCCAAGCCTCGCCGACCGCCACGGGGCAGGTCTCGCCGTTCGGCCGCGTGAGCAGCAGCGTCCAGGTGCCGCTCTCGGCGACGAACAATTCGAGCACGCCGGTTTCGGACTGCAGACCCGCGCCGCGCCGGGTCTCGCCATAGTCGTTGAGCAGCTTCGCGACCATTTTCGCGCGCTCGACGCAGGAATTCGGCCAGATCGACAATTGCGCCGCGGCCCCGACCGGGGCGAGCGCGGCGACGGCGGCCAAGCTCGCAACGGCGGTCGCCGCCAGGGGCCGTCGGCGGCTTGAGAACAGCGGCTGTCGGCGGCGTGAAATCAAAGGCGGGACAGGCTTTGGAATCATGTGGCGCGCTCCTCGAAAACGGGTCGCCGCGACGCGGCGTCATGGCTCGAGCCTGTGGCGCATGTCTTCAAAGCGCAAGCATTCTGTCACGATACTGCCATACTCAGTGCGCCCGCGCACACCCTGGCCCCCACCCAGGCGCAACCGCGAGCGCCCCCGCGCGCGGGTGCGGCGCGGGGCGGCGCGCGGCGCGCTGCCGCCGCGTCGACCGGCTTAGCGCTGGGGCGTGAGATACACCTCGCCCACCGACACGGTCGGGGGCTGCCGCAGCGCGTAGACGACCGCTTCCGCGACGTCCTCGGGGCGCAGACCCTGCGGCTTCGGCGTGTCGAAAAACGGCGTGTCGACCATGCCCGGCGCGATCACGGTGCACCGGCCGCCCCACTCCGCCATCTCTTGCGCCAGGTTCCGGCCGAAGCCGTGCACGAACCATTTGGTCGCCCCGTAGACCGACCCTTTCAGCGTTTCGCGCCCGGCCCGGCTGCCGGTGAGCAGCATATGGCCCCCTTCGACCTGTCTGAGCCGGGGCAGGGCGTGCTTCGCCGTCAGCACGAGCCCCCAGATGTTCGCATCGATCATGGCGCGCCAGTTGTCGGGGTCGCCCGCCTCGGTCCCCGGCGTCGAGGCGCCGAGCCCCGCGTTGGCGAACACCGCCGACAAGGCGCCGAACGCCGCGGCGCGCGACATCATGGCCTCGACCGCCGCGGGATCGGCGACGTCGCAGGTCAAAGCCAGCGCCTTGTCGGGGCCGATCTCGTCGACGAGGGCCGCAAGCTTGTCCTCGGACCGAGCGGCGAGCGCCACCCGCCAGCCCTCCGCCGCCGCAGCGCGCGCCGTCGCGGCCCCGATCCCGCTCGACGCGCCGGTGATCAGCAGGGTGCGTTCCGTCATCTCGTCTCCTTCGCCGACGCGATCCGCCGGCCGTCTGCGCGCTTCTGAAATGGTTCGAGCGTCAACGTCTCGGCCCGGCCGCGGTTCCGCGACGCCGGGCGCGCCGACGACCGCCCGCGCCAGATCCCGCGCCGCTCCCCCTCTCGACCAAGGGCCGCCGTCTTGTCGGTTTGCGTCCGGCCGAGACCGCGATATCGACGGATCGCCCGCCGCGCCGATCTCAGGAGCTCCGACATGGCTGATCTGATCCTGCATCACTACCCGCCCTCGCCCGTCTCCGAAAAGATCCGCAAGGCGATGGGCGTGAAAGGCTTGTCCTGGCGCTCTTGCGCGCAGAACCGGCTGCCGGACCGCCCCGAGCTGTTCGCCATGACCGGCGGCTATCGCCGGATCCCGGTGCTGCAGATCGGGGCCGATCTGTTTTGCGACACCCAGGCGATCTTTCGCGCGCTCGAACAGCGCGCGCCGACGCCCTCGCTGTTCCCCGGGGCCGCGGCCGGCCTGTCCTTCGGCCTGTCGCGCTGGACCGACGCCGAGTTCTTCGTCTCCGCGATGAAGACCGCCTTCGCGCCGGTCTGCGACCAGCTGCCGGCCGAATTGGTGGCCGATCGCCAGCGGCTTTACCTTGGGCCCGACGGCGACCTGCAGCGCGAGAAAGCGGACCTGCCGCACACCCTGTCTCAGCTGAGGGCGCAGTTCGGTTGGATCGAAGACCGTCTGGCGGGCGGCGATCCGCATCTGGCGGGGGCCGCGCCGAGCATGGCGGATCTTCTCGTGTGGTTCCTGTATTGGTTCGTCAGCGAACGCTGGTCCGAGCAGGCCGGCTTTTTCGCGGAGTTTCCCCACCTGCTGGCTTGGGCCGAGCGGATGCGCGCGCTTGGGCACGGATCCTATGACGAGATCACGCCCGCCGACGCGCTGGCCGCGGCCAAGGCCGCCGAGCCGGCCGCGGTCGAGGCGGGCGATCCGCGCGATCCGCAGGGCCTCGAGCCGGGCCGGCGCGTGTCGGTGGGGCCGCTGACCGACAGCGCCGAACAGCCGGTCGAAGGGATTTTGCGCGCCGTCTCGCGCGACGGCGTGACCCTGCTGCGCCACGATCCGCTCTGCGGCGACGTCTCGGTGCGGTTCCCGCGCGTGGGCTATCGGATCTCGCCGCTCGCCTGACGCCCGCCCCGCCGCGATCGACGCGCCGCTCAGCGTTCGGGCGCGGCGGCCTCGGCGGCCAAGATCGCCGCGGCCGCCAGATCGCCGACCTTCCGCGCCCCTTCGGCCGAGGGGTGGACCTCGTCATCGTCGTAGTCGGCGAGGCGCGAGGCCGACATCGCGTCGGCCGCGCTGATGAAAAAGACGCCGGGCGCGCTGTCGGCCAGTCGGGCCTGGCGGCGGGCCAAGTCGGCGAGGGGCGCGCGGCAGCCTTCGAAGCCGCTGTCGCCCGGCGGCAGATCGTAATAGCCGACGACCAGCGCTCGGGCCCCGCCGGCGCGGATTTGCCCGACCAGTTCGGGGATTTCGCCGGTTCGCCCGTCCGGCCCGATCAGCCGGTCGAGCGCGGCGTCGCAGGCTAAGCACAAGCACTCGTCGGCCAGATCGTTGGCCCCGCCGATCACGACCACCCAACTCCAGTCGCCGTCGCGGCGTTGCGCGCGGATGTCGTGCTCGGGGTCCTCGAGCCCCGGCGCGCTGATCCGCGCGCCGTTCGAGGCGGCGTTCACGACGGGTCGGCTTAGCCGCGCCGCCAGACGGTCGGCGATCGACCAGCCGGGCCCGTCGGTCGCATCGCGCCCCCAGGCCATGACCGAATCGCCGATCGCCAGGATCGGGCCCGGCGCGGCCGCGCCAGACCCGCTCTCGCCAGATCCGCCCTCGCCAGACCCGCTCTCGCTTCGCCCGCCTTGGCCCGGCGAGTCGGCGGCCCCAGGGCTTGCAGGGCTTGCGGGGCTCGCGGGGCTTGCGGCGAGCGCGAAGGCGACGGCTGCGGCGACCAACGGCGTCGAAAGGCGCATGCGCTTCTCCTGTCTGCGGCCCACGCCGCGGCGGCCTGGGCCGGCCGGACGACGGCGACGATTGCGGCGGCGGCGTGGCGGCCGAAAGGCCCCGCGTTGCGACGGACGCAAAGCGCCCTTGCGCTTTGCTGCAGTGCACAAACTCCAGGTCGGCGACTAGGTCTCGGCTCAGTTCGCACGGAGGTAGAGACGATGCACGACGTTCTGAAAACCCGCCCCGCCAGCGCTTCGATGGGCGCGGCCCTCGGCCGCCTGATCACCTCGCCGACCGCCTATCTGAAGCGCGAGTTCGAGGTCGCCCGCACCATCAACGAGCTGAGCGCCTGCACCGACCAGCAGCTGCGCGACATCGGCGTCGCGCGCCATGAGATCCCAGCGATCGCGCGCCGCCGTCCCTGACGGCGCGACCTGATCGCGCCGGCCCCGGGCGCGCGCGCCGATCGCGCGGTCAGTTCATCGTCGGGATGACGAACTCCGCGCCCTCTTTCACGCCGGACGGCCACCGGCTCGTGACCGTTTTGGTTCGGGTGTAGAACCGAAAGGCGTCGGGGCCGTGCTGGTTCAAGTCGCCAAAGCCGCTGGCCTTCCACCCGCCAAAGGTGTGATAGGCGAGCGGCACCGGGATCGGCACGTTGACCCCCACCATCCCGACGTTCACCCGGCTCGGAAAATCACGCGCGGTGTCGCCGTCTCGCGTAAAGATGGCGACGCCATTGCCGAATTCGTTGTTCATCGGCAGCGACAGGGCTTCCTCATAGTCTTTCGCCCGCGCGACCGACAACACCGGACCAAAAATCTCGGTCTTATAGATCTCCATGTCCGGGGTGACGTTGTCGAACAAGCAAGCCCCGACGAAGAACCCGTCTTCATAGCCCTGCATTTTGAAACCGCGGCCGTCGACCACCAGTTTCGCGCCCTCTTCGACGCCCTTATCGACCAAGCCCAACACGCGTTGCTGGGCGTCGCGCGTCACCAGGGGGCCGAAATCGACGTCCGCGCCGCCGGTGTACGGCCCGATCTTCAGCGCTTCGACGCGCGGGGTCAGCTTTTCGACCAGCCGATTGGCGGTCTCCTCGCCGACCGGCACCGCCACTGAAATCGCCATGCAGCGCTCGCCCGCCGCGCCGTAGCCCGCGCCGATCAGCGCGTCGACGGCCTGATCCAGGTCGGCGTCCGGCATAATCAACATGTGGTTCTTCGCGCCGCCGAAGCACTGCGCGCGCTTCCCCGAGGCGGAGGCGCGCGCATAGATGTATTGGGCGATCGGCGTCGACCCGACGAAGCCGACCGCTTGCACGTCCGGATCGTCGAGGATCGCGTCCACAGCCTCTTTGTCGCCATGCACGACGTTCAGCACGCCCTTGGGCAGACCTGCTTCCAGCATCAACTCGGCGAGCATATTGGGCACCGACGGGTCGCGCTCGGACGGTTTCAAGATAAAGGCGTTGCCGCACACGATCGCGGGGCAAAACTTCCACATCGGGATCATGGCCGGAAAGTTGAACGGGGTGATTCCGGCGACCACGCCCAACGGCTGGCGCATCGAATACATGTCGATCCCAGGGCCGGCGCCTTCGGTGAACTCGCCCTTCAGCAAATGCGGCGCGCCCACGCAGAACTCGGCGACCTCAAGGCCTCGGATCACGTCGCCTTTGGCGTCGGGCAAGGTCTTGCCGTGCTCTCGGCTGAGCGCCTCGGCGAGCGCGTCCATGTCGCGGTGCAAAAGTTCGACGAATTTCATCAGCACGCGCGCCCGCTTTTGCGGATTGACCGCCGCCCAAGCCGGCTGCGCGGCCTTGGCGACTTCGACAGCGGCGCGCACCTCGGCCGCGCTGGCGAGCGGCACTTTTTTCTCGGCCTCGCCGGTCGCGGGATTGAAAACGTCGGCGAACCGCCCTGAACCGCCGGCGACCAGCGCGCCGTCGATGAAGTGGCGGATCTCGCGCTCGGAAGCGTCGGCGTGGTTCTGCGTCATGGGCGTCCTCCCGTTATGCGGCCCGGCCGACGTCGGGGCCGCGCCGAACGGGGCGCGGATCTCGGCGTGAGCGGGCTGTTTTGAGCGTTCCACCCGACATAGAGCCGCGCGGCGGTCGAGCGCAATCGCTCTGCGCGCGGACCGACCCCGCTGGTCGGCCCGACGCCGGGTCGCCCAAAGCAACGCGCGACGGCCGGATCGGCGCGCAGCGCCGAAGGTGGCGCCAATAGGACGCCCTCGCCGAAAAACCCGACTTGCGACGCCGACGCCTCGTTATGTCCGCCCCGCAAGACGGTGTTGCGGACAGGGACGATTGCTGCACTGCAGCGCGCGCCTACTCTCAATCCTGTCGCGTCGACGAGTCGGCCCTCCAGAGACGGGTCGGGCGCGGAGCGGGAGAGAGCGGATGCGGTCGATGTTTCACCCTGGCGGCGCGTTCCGGAGCCTCTGGCGCTCAGAGGGGCCGCTTTATGGCGCGCACCTCCAGCGCCTCGGTCCCGCCTGCCGGCGCCTGCGCTTCCACCGCGCCATGTCGGACGACGGTCTGCGCCTGCACGCCGAGCGGGTGTTCGCCGACGATCCGGCGCGCGGGGGCGACGACGAAGTCCACGTCATCGGCTGGTTCCTGAACGGCGAGCTGCGCGGAGCCGCGGAGGTCGCCGTCTACACGGTCGGAACCGACGCGCAAGGCGCGCCGAAACGCGAAGCCGAAGCGGCCTTCGCCGTCGAAGAGCCGTTCCGCGGTCAGGGCGTCGGTCGCGAGCTGATGCACCGCGCCGCGCTGCACGCCAGAAATCGCGGGGCCGAGGCGCTCCACATCGCGACGGAGCGCGAAAACCACGCGATGCTGAAGCTCGCCTTGGGCTCGGGCGCGACCTTCGAAATCAACGCGGCCGAGGCGGACGGCGTTCTGACCTCCGAGCCGCGGACGATCTTCTCGCTCCTGCTCGAGACGGCCGAGGAAGACGTCGGCGTCGCCTGTTGGGCTTGGGACCGGCTGGTGGGTTGGGTTTCCGGCCGGGGCCGGCCGGCGGCGGACGAGAC
>CAZBIG010000191.1:0-6352 GCA_964491865.1 uncultured Neomegalonema sp.
GAGAGCGCCCAGGTCTTTGTTGGCGAGCGCGGCGCCGTTTTTGACGACGCCGAGGGCGCGAATCACCGCCACAGGCTGTTTTTCCCAGCCGATGGGGAAGTTCTGGATCGAGCGTTGGGTCTGGGCGCCCCAATAGCGGTCGGCGGGAACCTCGATCGGACCGAAGCTGTCGGTCTCGGTGCGGGTGGCGGTCATGGGGTCCTCCCTCTGTCTACGCGCGCCGTGATGCCTCTCCTTCTCCTACCGCGCGGCGGCGAAACTGGGGACTGCGACCAAGGGACAGCGCGGCGACGGCGCGACGAAAAAAGCCGACCCGAAGGCCGGCCGAGTCGTCGCTGCACATGCCGAACCGAGAGAGGGACGTCCCCGGTTCGGCGAAGACCGCTTTTGCGGTTTTACAGTCGCCTGAGAAGCACGCCTAACAGCATGATCACATAGCCCCAAAACAACATCCATTTATCAAGATGGTTGAATTGAGGCGCGACGTCCGGGCGGAAGATCAGCGCGCAGGCGATGGCGAACAGCACAAGCGAGGTGACGAACACCCAGCGCCGCGGTGCGGTCAGTCTCATAGCGTTTTCCCCTATATGGTGGCACGCCTCTGAGTACACCACCAGGCCTGGGGGTCAAAGCTAAATATGGTGGCTGGAAGCGATCAACGCCCCATCACTTTTTCCGAAACGCGTCGAGGCTCACCACTTCGCCCGCAGGCTTGTCGCCGTCCTCAGCCGGGTCGGCGTCCTCGGCGGCCGGGCTCTCATCCTCGTCGCCGTCATCGTCCTCGGGGCTTTCCGAGGCGTCGAAGCGCAGACCGAATTCCGCGCTCGGGTCGGCGAACTGCTTCACCGCGTCGAACGGCACGACCAGGTCCGCCGGGCGCCCTTGGAAAAACACGCGCACCGAGAAGCCCTCGGGGTTGACCATCAGATCCGAGAACTGGTGCTGCAGAACGATGGTCAGCTCGTCTTCTTTGATCTGGTCGAGCAGCCAGTCCGGCAGCGTCACGCCCGGGTGCTGCGCGGCGAACGTGATGTAGAAATGGTGCGCGCCGGGCAAGCCGTCCTCGGCCACGACGCCCAGGGCTTCGGCCATCAGCCCCTGCATCGCCCGTTGCATCATACGCCCGTAATTCAGCTCGGACACGTCTACTCCTCACGCTTTGTTCGGAGGTAGCTCAGTTCCCGAGGAGGGGGAAGGCCAAACCGACGGGATCGTCGCCCCGCCCGGCCGTCCGCGGTCGCGGGCGTTTCGGCGCGGCGTGGGGGAAGGTGACCAGATCGCCGGGGGAAAGTGGGAGGGTTCTGTTGCCAGGCCCCTCCCGGCCCCGCCTAACGCGGCTAAGCGCTAGGACTTAGGTTTCGGTTTTGCGCGCTGCATTAAGCAGCGAGCGCGACCGGAGCACGGTTGTCATTGGCAACTGTACTTTGCGGGCCGATAACGGTGGCGCCCCGCCGAGCGAAAGCTAACGCCTTTACACGTTCGTCAATCCTATTTCGGCCCCATCGTCTCCGGGTCCGCCGCCCAAGATCGGCGGGTGGAGAGGGTGTTGGTGGAGCCGCCGGGTACCGCCCCCGGGTCCGATCCGCTTATTCCGCGCGCGTTTATCGCCATAGTCCGAAGACAGGATTGACATAGCGTCGAGATCCTACGCTGGGAAGAGGTAGCACAATTTTTGTTACGCCTGCCGACGGTAAGTTCCTAAATCTCCTTGAGCTTTTTACGTTTCTGTGGATAGACCCGGCCCATGTAGATTTCATATGGTGAGTAGTATGGCGTACGATGAAAAAGCAGTAAGAGACATCCTAATCGATGGCTACGATCAGCTAAATGATGAAGCCAGCCTCGAAAGTGATCTCCGCGGCTTGGTACGATCCGATCCTGTAGAGAGATTATCCGAGCAGCTTGGAGGGATTTCGAACAATGCGCGCGAAACAATGCTTAGGAGATTTATTCGCGTTCGCTCGTATGCGAGCAATCTCAATGCCGAAAAGTTCGCCGATATCGCTATCCCGATTGTAAAAAATATTTCACTTGAGAGAGGCTTAAGGCGTCAGGGAGCGGCTATGATCAACAAACAAGATGTGAGATTCGGCTTTTCTGCTTGTGGCTCAAATCCTGGCGGCGATCCGGTAGGATAAATTTTTTAAAGGGAACTGCGAATGCATGATGAGCCGGAAACTGTTGATAAACGTTGGCCAGGTTATAACAGGTTAGACAGGGCGGTGGATTTTGTAAAGACGACGCTGGCTTTTTGTGGGGCTGCTTTGGCCTTCTTAGTGGTGAACTACGGAAACCCGTCAACGTGTGGTGCTCAGTGGATACTCTTAGCTACCAGTTTACTTTATGGATTTTCTGGGTTGCTCGGAATATTGTTCTTTGGCCGGGCTGCGCGTCACGATGGCACAACTTCTCATCCAATGTACCAGGATAGAAAGCTTCGTAGAATACTAACGCTTCATTTTTACACTCTTTTCATTGCATTTTGTCTTTCTGCGGTGATCGTGTTTTTAGAATTTTCAAATCATCCTTGGTTTGGAGGAGTTGCTCCTGTGCGAGGGTGTGTTCGTGAACTAATAAATTTTTTTTGGGAAGGTGCGCTTTCTATTTGATAGGTGTGCGGGGATCCCCCGCTTTCTCTGGTAACTGACTATTTGCTGTGACGTGCTGATGCGCGAGGTCCGCAGCCAAAGGCTGGAGCTCGCGCAGCAGCTTGCGGCGGAAGGCGCGGGCGAAATCGTCGTAGCCGTCGGCGATTTCAATGAAGGCCCCCGGGCCGCCGATGACGTTGTCGCGGTAATACGGTTCGGGATCCGGCCATTCGCCCTGGATCACCAGCGCGTTCAACGTGATCCCGCGAGCCACCAAGCGACGGCGCGCCGATACCGGGGGCGGCCCGGAATTGTTGACCCCGTCGCCCGAGACGTCGACCACCCGCCGGGCGCAGGCCGCGGTTTCGGGGCTCCAAAGCGTCTCGACGAACTGCAGCGCGCGTCCGATCGCGGTGGGGAACTGCGCGTAGCGTCGCTCCAGCCGGTCGATCCGATCGGCGAAGGCGGCGATCGCGGCGGCGTCCCCGAGCGGCGTCCAACCGATCCGGCTTTCCTGGTGGGGGTACCCGCTCCAGTAGACGACGGCGACCAGCGCGCCGCCGCCGCCCAGAATCGCGTCCGCCACCTCGGGGTCGCGAAACGCGGCCGCCATGCCGCCGGTCTGAAGCTGATACTCGTAGCGGTCGACGCTCGAAGAGACGTCCACCGCAAGCGCGAGGGCGATGCCGCAGGCCCGCGCCGGCGCGGCGGCCGCCAGCGCGGCCAGCGCCAGCCCCCCCAACGCGGCCGCCCTGCGCCCCGCGGTCGCGACGCGCCTGCGCCGAGACCGAATCAATGCCGTCGCCTTGCGCATGCGCCGCCGCTCCGAACGCGCCCACGCCCCGACGCCACTCGATCGCGCGTTCGCGGGCCCGTCAAGCGACGCCGGCCGGCCTCACCAGGACCCGCTGTTCTCCATGCTGGCCCACGGCTCTTGCGGCGGCAGCGCGTCGCCCTTTTGCAGCAGCTCGATCGAGATCCCGTCCGGGCTTTTGACGAACGCCATATGGCCGTCGCGCGGCGGGCGATTGATCGTCACGCCCCCGTCCATCAATCGCTGGCAGGCCTCGTAGATGTTTTCGACGCGATAGGCGAGGTGGCCGAAATTGCGGCCTCCCGTGTAGTCCTCCTCGGAATCCCAATTATACGTCAGCTCGATCTCGTTGCCCGGTCCGCCGCCCGGCGGCGCCAGAAACACCAGCGTGGCCTTTGCGCCGGTGAGATCTTTCCGCGTGCGTTCTTCGAGGCCCAGCAGGTCGCAGTAGAACCGCTTCGACTCTTCGATGTCGCGCACGCGCACCATTGTGTGCAGATACTCGATCGCCATTTGCGTCTCCCTCAGGATTTGCTACTAGATGTTGTGGGCGTGTCGCTGCGCGCCCGATCCGCGTCGTTTGAGGAGGGGAGCCATGCCACTATCCGCCGACCAGCAAGCCGAGATCGCGGCCGAGCGCGACGCGGCGCGCCCCACGCGACGCGCCACCGCCGAGGCTTTGGAAAGCTTGCTCTACGAAGCGGTCCCCGTTCTCGATCACGGCTTCGTGCGCGCCATCGACTATATGGGCGACGACGCCGCGATCGTACAGGCGGCGCGGGTCTCCTACGGCCGCGGCACCAAAACCGCCCGCGACGACGCCGGACTGATCCGCTATTTAATGCGCCATTGGCACTCGACGCCCTTCGAGATGTGCGAGCTGAAGCTGCACGTGAAGTTGCCGATTTTCGTCGCGCGTCAGTGGATTCGGCACCGTACCGCCAATGTGAACGAGATCTCGGCCCGCTATTCGATCCTGGATCGCGAGGTTTACGTGCCCGCGCCCGAGAACTTGGCGGCGCAGTCGTCGGATAATCGGCAGGGGCGCGGGGCGGCGCTTGAAGGCGCCGAAGCCGCGCGCGCGCTCGACATCTTGCGGGCCGACGCGGCGCGCTGCTTCGACCATTACGAAGAGCTGCTGAACGAGCGGGACGGCGCGCCCATCGACCCCTCTCGCGACGGATTGGCGCGCGAATTGGCGCGGATGAACTTGACGCTGAACACCTATACTCAGTGGTACTGGAAAACGGATCTCCATAATCTGTTCCATTTCCTGCGCCTCCGGGCCGATCCGCACGCGCAATACGAGATCCGGGTCTACGCCGACGCCATCGGCGAGCTGGTGAAGGCTTGGGTGCCGATCGCATGGGCGGCGTTTGTCGACTACCGTCTCGACGCGCGGCAGTTCTCGGGGCCCGCCATGGCCGTCGTCCGCCGCATGCTGTCGGGCGAGACGGTGACGCTCGCCGACAGCGGGTTGTCGCCGGGCGAATGGCGCGAGGTCATGGCGGCGCTCGACGGCTGATCGGGCGGCCTCTCGGGCGCCGGACGAGGTGGCGCAAAAGCGACAGAGGCGCGCAAATCAAGCGCCGGCTCTGTCGTTTCGGCGCCGGGCGTGCAGCGATGTCGGCGGCGGCCTCAATTGGCGGGGAGCGACTCATGCGACGTCTGGCGGCTTTTTGGGCGGCGCTCACGCTGGTCGGCGCGGCCGCGTCGGAGGCGGCCGCGCAGTTGAGGTTCTGCAATTGGGGCGACGTGGCGGGCCGGGTGGCGGTCGCCCAGTCGATCCCGCCGCTGGCTTTGATCGAATACGGCCAGACGCGGACGTTTCGCGTCGCCGGCTGGTGGCTGGTCGCGCCGAAGGCCTGCGTGACGATCGTGCAGGGCGACACGACCGGCGCGGACTTCCTCTATTACGTCGAGTTTCAGGACGGGGCGACGCAGGCCGGCCTGCACGCGCAACGCGCGTTGTGCGTGCGGCGTCAGGCCTTCAACTTTTCGATCGCGCTGCCATGGGGCGAGCGCGCGCCGGACTGCGGGCAGTACGGCGCCGAGTATGCGCGTTACGGGCGGGTTCCGGTCGAACTGGACCACGCCGACACCCAGAGCGTTGAGGGCGTCGTGATCATTCAAACCCCGAACCGGCCGGTGTCGCCCGGCCGGTCCGGCGGGGTCGTCATCGAATAGCGGACGACCCCCGTGGCGCTGGCCTTGTTTTCGCAAGTCCAGGCGCCGGTATCGCGCGGCGGTGGTCGCCGCAGACATGGAGGACTGTTCATGATCCGCAAATTCTCGGTCGCCCTGGTCGGCGTCGCGTCGTTGGCGGCGGTCTCGGCGCTCGCCGACGACCGGATTTACACGCCGGCGCCCGCGGCGTCGGAGACCGTCGATCTCGCCCAGGCGAAAGTGACGGTGTCGGCGGGTTGGCGCTGCGACGGTTCGAGCACCTTGCGGGGCGGGGCCTATGAAGGCGCCGACGAGCAAGCCGCGTGCGACGCCGCCGAGGCGGACGCGGCGGCCGTCTGCGGCGGCAGCCAGGTGCTCGACTTCTTCTGTCGTCCCCAGAAGTGACGGGGTCGGGCCGCGCGCGGCGCCGCCCTCTTCTCAACTGGTTCTGAAGCTGTTGACGCGCGCCCCGGGCTTAACGCCTGCGGCGCGCGTTTGATTTTTGCGGCCCGTCGCCCGAAAAGGGCGCGCCTGTGGATAAGTAGAAGCCGTATTAAGCGGTCGTTAACTGCTTAGCCCCTAGATGTTGCGTCGCGGAAAAAATGCGATCGCGGGCGCAAAAACCCGCTTGCGAGCGTCATCGAACTTCCATAGATACCCCGCTCACCGGCGACGGGGCGCTCGACAGCGCTGGTCGACCGGCGGTCGTTCGGGGCCTCGCTCCGCGGCCGGCGCTCTTTGAAGTTTTTGGTTTGAAAGGATATGTGGGCGGTTTGGCCGTTTG
>CAZBIG010000192.1:0-5985 GCA_964491865.1 uncultured Neomegalonema sp.
CCGCGCGGTGCGGATCCGCGTCGCCGCACATGAAGACGTCGAACGCGCCGTAGCGCCGCTCGGGCCATGTGTGCACCGAAATGTGGCTCTCCGCGAGCACCGCGACCCCGCTGACGCCCATGGGCGAAAAGCGGTGCAGATGAATGTGCAGAAGCGTCGCGCCGCATTCGTCGACGCAATCGCGCATGGCCTGCTCGATCCGCGCCTTCTCATCGAGCCCGTCGCCGTCGACGACCTCGATGATCAGATGCGTGCCGGCGAAGACCTTGCCGTCGCGTTTGATGAAATGGTCTTGCGGGGTGTTGCCCGAGAGATCGGGCGCGCAAGCCGCGTCGTCGTCGTTCGTGTCGTCGTTCAGGGGTTTGTATGCGCGCGGGGCGTCGCCCTCGTCACGCAGTCCCAGTTCGCCTTCCGTTTGGGCGGCGCCTGATCCCAGATGAGATCCCAGGTCCGTCGTCCCCAATTGGAAGAGGTGCCGTGCGTCCATCGCGGACCCTCCCAACCAGCAGATGCAGAGCCCAGAAGCCCCAGCTTGACCGTGAGCGCGCGCGCTCCGTGCCCGGGAACCATGTGGAAGCCGCGACATACGGGCAAGCATCGGGCCGCGCAAGTGCGCCGCATCACGCGACACGAAAAAATCACGGTTGTTTTTGAAAACCGTCATGCGGCGGCGCGGGGCGACTGGTCAGGCGGCGGCCCCGGCGATGCGCTTGTTCAGCCGGGCCTCGCGATGGGCGATGTACAAGGTCGCGCCCGCGATGACCGCGCCGCCCGCGATCGTGAAGGCGTCCGGCGCCTCGGCGAACAACAGCCAGCCGGCGACCCCGACGAACAGCAGTCGCAGATAAGAGAACGGCGCGAGGAACCCCGCCTCGCCGATCGCGTAGCCTCGGATGTCGGCGTACATGCGCAGCGACGACGACAGCACCAGCACCCCGACCCAGAACCAGATCTCGGCCGTCGACGGCAACGCCCAGACCGGCGCGGCGATCGGCAAGGTGAGCACCACGGCGACGGCGGTCGACGAGATCAGAACGCTTCGCGCGCCGTCCGCGGATCCGAGCGTCTTCGACAGCAGCAGCGACACCGAGAAGCAAGCGGCGCTCGCCACCGCCGCCAGCGCGGCCCAGTCCAGACCGACCACGCCCGGCCTCAAAATGATCAGAGCGCCCAGAAAACCGGCGCCGACCGCCGCCCAGCGGCGCAGCCCGACGGTCTCTCCGAGCATCGGCCCGGCCAGCGCGGTCGCGAAGATCGGCGCGAGGAAAAACAGGATCGTCACGGTCGCCATCTCCATGGCGGAGATCGCGTAGAAGCCGAAATTGAGCGCGCCGGCCATCAGCGCGCCCCGGAGCGCGTGCAGCCACGGGCGCGAAAACCGCAGGGCGCGCCAGCTGCCGTCGATCAACCAGGGCAGCAAGATCCACAGCCCCAGCGCCGAGCGCAGATAGGCGATCATGCGGCTGTCGAGGTCCACCGACAGATAGCGGATCGCGACCGTCATCACCGTGGCGCCGGCGCAGGAGAGCACGATCCAACCGGCGCCGGACAGATTGTCGGCGCGGCGCGCCGCCTCGGCGCCCGGCGGAGCTGCGCGCTGCGCGGCGTCGGCCAAGACGTCCGACGGCGCGTCCTTAAGAGGCGCGTCCTTAAGAGGCGCGTCCTTAAGCGGCGCGTCCTGGGGCGGCGGGGGCATCGAGGTCGGGTCCGCGCGGGAGGGGGCGGCCAGTTGGCCGCAAGGTCGCGATAGGGCGCTGTCGGCGGGGCGCTGTCAACGCGGCCGACGCGCCGGCGGCGGAAAAGCCGAGGGCGCGCCGGCTTTGTCTGGACCCTTCGCGCCCGAGCCGGCAGGGTCCGCCCGCCGGCGCGGGGCCGGCGGGTCGCGGCGCGGCCGCTCGTTCGGCGCGACGCCCGCCCAGTCGAAGAGGGAAGATCGATGACGCGAACGATCTCGCGCGCCGCCGCGCGACACGCCATGCGCCTCGCCGCGGCGCCGCTGGTGGGGGCTCTGCTGGCCTGCGGGACCCCGGCCGATCTCGCTTACGCCGATGTTCGGGCGTTCGCGCGCGCCTGCGGCGATCCGGGCGCGGACGCGGCGTCGGTGATCAAGAACTGCTCGCGCGCATTGCAGACCGGGCAGCTCGGCGCCAAGGGCGTGGCGCAGGCGTTCTTGAACCGCGGCGCCGCCTTCGCGACGCTGGGCGAGCCGGAGCAGGCGCTGCGCGATTTCGACCAAGCCGCGGGCAGCTTCGAGGCGATCCCGGAAATCTGGTCCAATCGCGGCCGCGCCTTGCTGCGGCTTGAGAAGCCGGCCGAGGCGCTCGACAGCTATGACCGCGCGGCCGCGCTGGGGCTGAACGATCTCGAGGTCGCGCTCGGTCGGGCGACGGCGATGATCGAGCTCGGAGCGTCGGATCAGGCGCTGCCCATTCTCGAGCCCTTGCAAGAGCAGGAGCCGCGCAACTTGCGCGTGCGCTATCAGCGGGCTCGGGCCTATGCGGCGACCGGCGTGAGCGCGCAGGCCTTGGTCGAGACCCGCGCGGTGCTCGAGGCCGAACCGGCCGCTTTGGCCGCGCGGCTGCTCGAGGCGCAGCTGCTCGAGCCGCGCGATCCCGCGGCGGCGCGGGCGTCCTACGCCGCCGCGATCGAGGTCGCGCCCGACGATCCGCGCGCCTATTACCGACGCGGCCGGCTGATCGAGCGGTCCGGCGATCAGGGCGGGGCCGCCGCGGATTTGCGGCGGGCCTGGGACCTGGGGTACCGCGACGAATGGTTGAACGACTGGCTGCAGCGCGCCGGCGAGTGACCAAAGGGGCGGCGGCGGCGCGCCCGCGCCCGCGCCGCGCTTAAGCGGGCGCGGGGTCGAGCGCCGGCGCGACCGGCTCCGGCGCGACGGGCTCCTCGGCCTCGCGGCGCAAATCGCGCTGCAACTTGTTGAGCTGGATAAAGACGCCGGCGCCGATCGCGCCGATCCAGAAGGCGACGATCGCGAAGTAGAGCGCGGCCCCGGTCAGCGTGTCGCCCGCGACGCCCTGCGCTTCGAAGGATTTCGCCGCGCCGTAGAAGATCGCGACCGCATAGGCCGCGCCGATGATCAGGGCGTCGCGCGAAAGCCGCCAGAAGCCGCGGCGCGGCCCATAGGCGAAGACGTGGATCATAAAGCCGAGCGTGACGAAGGCCGGCATCCAGAAAAGCAATTCCCGCAGCTTTCCCGGCGCATCGACGAAGCTCGGCTCGGGCAGCACCATCCCGACCAGCGCGACCATGCCGCAGGCCCCGCCGAACAGGCTGGCCATCAGGTATTTGGCGATCGGTCGGTCGGTGAACCGCCGCTCGTCGATCCGACGCGAATCGAGGCCGAACAGGACCGTTCCAAGCGGAAAGCTGGCGACCAAGACGGTGGTCACCAACACCAGGGTGTAGCCCATCAAGCTGAGCGCGCGCTGCACGGCGCTGTCGCCGACGCCCTGGAGCACCGCCTCGGGATAGCCGATTTCGGGCAGCGTCGCCGCGGCGCGCACCAAGAACTCCGCCGCGAGCGACCCGAGCACGGCCGCCGCCGAGATCCCGACGCCCACGCCGAGAAAGGTGCCCAGAAGCCCGCCGGCGCGCGCCCGCGGCGCGACCTGAAAGCCGAGCTCTTTCAGCTTGGCGTGCGCGCGTTCGTCGTCGTTCTCGGTCGAGCGCAGCGCGCAGGCGAGGTAGATCTCAAAGCGCGACAGCATCTCGTCGATATCGGCCTCGAGAAACGGGTCGTGGGTCGCGATGGCCCGCGGCGGCGCGCCGACCCCCGCTTTGGCGAAGGTGCTCTCAAACGCCTCGTACCCGACCTTATGGATCGAGAAGCGCACCTGAAGACTGCGGAAGCGGTTCTCCTCGAGCAAAATCTCGTTCAAGTATGCGTCGGAGAACTTGTCGACGAGCGCATGTTTCGCGTGCTCGTCCTTGAAGTAGTTGAAGATATAGGCCAGCCGCGCCCATTTCTGCGCGATCGGATCCGCCGCGCGGTCGAAGTCCGACAGCGACACAAAGGCGAAGCGGTCGGTTTTCGGCAGCGGCTCGCGCCCCCGGGCGCGGGGGTGGAGCGGGGCCAGGCGCATCTCGCGGGCCATCCGCCGGACGCCGGTGGGGATCGCGCCGAGCGTCTGGGCGAACTGCCGGATCGCGATCTCAAGATCTTCGATGACCGAGAAGGAGGGCAGAACGCCGGCGATCACCGCCCCCCAGAACAGCGGGAAGTTCTGATTGGTGACCACGGGCTCGAGGAAGCTCGGCAGGCCGAGCGCATCGATCACGCCGCCGCTCATGAAAATAAACATCAGCGCGACGGCCGGCACGGCATAAGTGATGAACCGCAAAAGGATGTAAATCGCGAACGAGTTCACATAGTCGGCGTTCGTCGCCAGGAAGCGCGGCGCGATCTGTCGGATCACGTCGGTCTCTTTGGTCGCGACGGCGAGCGTGTTATAGCGCCGGACGGCGTCGAATAGAACGATCGCGGCGCCCAGACCCGCGGCGATCATAAACTCCTCGGTTTGCAGAATATCGGTCAGACGGGCGCCGGCCGGCGCCGTCGCAGCCACCGCGACGCCGTCGCCGAGCGCCTGATAGTCCGCAAGCTGGGTTTCGACTTCGTCCGCCATGCCTTCCCCGTTCTCCGTTCCGCGCGGCTCGAACGACTTCGCTGGAAACCGCGCGTCCGATCACCGTCCCCAGCGGCGGCGTCGCCGGCCCGCCGGGTCGGGCGCCGCGCGCATTGTTCGATCGACCACGCGCGCGACGCGCGGGTCCGTCGTTAACGTCAGGGTCGCGCGTCAGGATATGGGCGATAGAGAGACGAAATGGACCCGTTTATTCCGATCCCCCGCCTCCCTGCGGGCGTTTCCGTCGCCGAGGGCGGCGCCGAGGACGCAGCGCGGTTGGCGGCGCTGCACCGACGGCTCTACTGCGCGCCGGCGGCCTCGGGCGGACGCGGCTTCGACGCGCGCTTCGCCGCGGCGGTGGCCGATGGGCTCGCCGACTTCATGGCGACGCGAGCCCCGGGGCGGGACCTGTTCGTCGCGGCGCGCGGGCCGGACGGTTTTTGCGGCGGCGCGATCCTCGACGCGCGGCCCGAGCGGGCCGAGCCGTCCTTCGGCGACGCGCGCCTGCGTTTCGTGGCCGTGGCGCCCGAGCTTCAGGGCCGGGGCCTCGGCGCGGCGTTGATCGCCGCGCTGCTGGCGCGCGCGCGGGCGCTTGGATGTCGGACGGTCTGGCTCGACACGCTGGCGGGCCTCGACGCCGCGGCCCGCCTCTATGAGCGGGTCGGGTTCCGGCGGGTTTTCGAAACCGCGCACGCGGATTACGGCCCTGTCGTCCGCCAGAAGCGCCTGCGCCTTGATCTCGCGCCGGGGCCTTAGCCGCGCCCGCGCGCGATATAGCCGGCGATCAACCCGGCGCGCACCGCGGGATGGTCGTCGGGCAGGAACGTGTAGCCGCCGGAGCGGCCTCGGCAGGCGGGCGCCCCGCACAGGCACTCGGGAACCGCGACGCTTTCATACTCGGTGGTCGCGTAATCGAAGCTGATTTCGTCGCCCGGCGCGATGGCGCGCAGCGCCACGAAGTCGTAGCCGCCTTGCGGATTGTCTCGGACGCCGGTGTTCGGGTCGCAGCTGTGATTGATCAGGCAGCTCGGCTCGTCGAACAGCGCATGTCGGTTCCAGTCGAGCTGCAGCGAGTGCCGCGTGCGGGTCGGCGACGGCGCGATCGGGCGTCCGCGCGCCACCAGCGCGCCGGGGGCGAAGGCGACGAGGGCGAACACGCCGCGCCCGCGGTCGGCGGTCTCGCGCACGGCGACGCCGCGGTTCTCGGGCGCGGTCCGGGCGCCGGTCGACGGGGATTTGGGGGGAAGGCTCGGCTGAACGGCCGTGGTCATGCGCTCTCTCCTGACGTGTCCGCCGCGCGCCGGCCTCGCCAGGGGCGCGACCGGCGGCGGGCCCCGCATGT
>CAZBIG010000192.1:5995-6351 GCA_964491865.1 uncultured Neomegalonema sp.
GCGCAGCGGACGCAAGCCCGTTTCGCGGCGGCGCTCTCGGCGCAGGCGCGGGCGACGTCGCGGCGCCGCGACCGGCGGCGGAGCTGTCGCAGCCGGCCCCGAGCGGATCCGGTTTTGACCCGCGCCGCGCGTCGGTTCAGAGCTAAGTATCGGTTTCCGGCTTAAATCGGCCGGGCGCGCCCTTTGCGCGCGGAAATCATCTCGACAAGGGAGAGCGCCATGGCGGCGGCGCGCGGAGGCACGGTGCAGGGCGCTTTCTGCTCGGCGGGGGACAGGGGCGGCGCCGAGGTGGCGCTCGTTCTCGGATCGTGGTACGTGGTGATCGTCGGGGCGGTCTCGGCGGGCTGCTTGTTGGC
>CAZBIG010000193.1:0-2942 GCA_964491865.1 uncultured Neomegalonema sp.
GCGCTGACGCCCGATCGGCCGCCTCGGCGCGCGTCGCGCAGGCCCGGTCGGCTCAGCCCGCCGCCGGCTGACCGGCCGCGACGCGCTCGGCGAGGTCGGCCAGCCGTTCGGCCGCGTCGGGGCGCCCGAGGCGGAGCGCGGCGGCCGCCATCGACGCCAGCCGTTCGGGCGCGTCGAACAAGCGCTCGAGCGTCGCCGCCAAGCTTTCGGGGGTCAGGGTCGCGTCCGGGATCAGCTCGGCCGCGCCCGCCTCGGCCAAGGCCCGGGCGTTCGCCGTCTGATGGTCCGCCGCGGCGGCTGGATACGGGGCCAACAGAGACGGTCGGCCGATCGCGGTCAGCTCGGCGATGCTGCTCGCGCCCGCGCGAGAGATCACCAGATGGGCCGCCGCCAGCGTCTCGGGCAGATCGTCGAAGAAAGGGGCCAACGACGCGTCCACGCCGGTCGCGCGATAGGCGGCGCGGACCCGCTCGAGATCCTCCTCGCGCACCTGCTGAACCAGCGCCAGACGCGCCCGCAGCCGCTCGGGCAGCAGCGCGATCGCGGGCGGGACCGCGTCCGCGAACACGCGCGCCCCTTGGCTGCCGCCGAACACGAGCAGATAGAGGGGGCCGTCGCGCTCGGGCGGCGCATAGGGCGCGCCGGCCAGGGCGCGCGCGGCGTCTCGAAGCGGATTGCCGGTAAAGACCAGCGGGGCCTTGGCGGGCAGGTTGGCGATCGGCCGGACCCCGGCCGCCAGGGCGTGCACGCGCGACGCGAACAGCGCGTTCACGCGCCCGAGCACGCCGTTCTGCTCGTGGATCAGCCGCGGCAGCCCCAGCCGCCAGGCGGCCGCCAAAGCGGGCAGCGACGGATACCCCCCGAAGCCCGCCACCACCGCCGGCTTCGCTTCGGCGAACCAGGCCAGCGTCTCGGACGCGCCGGCGAGGATTTCAAACGGGGCCCGGGCCTTGCCCATCAGGCCGCCGCCCGCGAACGTCGCGGCCCGGGTCTCGCGCCGCGCCACCTCGGGCGGGAAGCCGGCCGCGTACCGCAAGCCGCGGGCGTCGGTCGACAAGGCGACGCGCCAACCGCGCCGCAGCATTTCCTGCGCCAGCGCCTGGGCGGGGAACATGTGCCCGCCGGTGCCGCCCGCCGCGATCACCAGAAGCGGCGCTTCCGTCTCGGCCATCCCGTCTCGCTCCCGCGCGCTCCGCCCCCCGGCGCGCGCGTCGCGACGCGCGCTCAGTCGGGCTCCGGTGAAGCGCGGCCCTCGGTCCGGGTCAAGGCCAGAAGCAGCCCCACCGTCAGGCCCGACGCCAACAGCGCCGAGCCGCCATACGAGATGAAGGGCAGCCTCATGCCCTTGGCCGGCGCGAGCTGCACGGCCACCGCCAGGTTCACCAGCGCCTGCAGACCGAGCAACAGCGTCAGGCCCAGCCCCGCCAGGCGGACGAAGACGTCCTCGACATTCCTCAGCCGCCAAAGCTGGCGCAGCGTGAAGAAGGCGAACAACGCCACGACCGCGGCGCAGAGCACGAACCCGTACTCCTCGGCCGCGACCGCGATGATGAAATCGGCGTGCGCGTCGGGCAGATGGGCCTTCGCCACGCCCTCGCCCAGACCGCGCCCGGTCCAGCCGCCGTTGACCACCGCCTGTTCGGCGACCTGCAACTGACGGCCGGCGTTGGCGGCGGGGTCGAGAAAGGCGTCGATCCGGGCCGCGACATGGGGCTCTGCGACATAAGCGACCCAGCCGACCGCGGCGCAGGCGAGGCCGAGGGCCAGAAGCAGCAGCAACGGCGCGCCCGCGACGAAGAACATCGCGCCCCAGACCGCGGCGAGCAGCGCCGCCTGGCCGTAATCGGGCTGCGCGATCAACAGCCCGATCGCCAGGGCGATCAGCGCGAACGAGGCCGCGGCTCCGGTCGCGCGCACCGCCGGATCTTTCGCGCCCATCGCCGACAGCATCCAGGCCGAGACGATCACCAGGCCCGGCTTCGCGAACTCCGAGGGTTGAAACGACATCCCGCCGAAGGACAGCCAACGCTGAGCCCCCTTGCCGAAATCGACGCCCTTGAGCAGCACCACGATCAACGCCGCCAGACCGACGAGCGCCACCACGGTCCCGAAGCGCCGAACGCCCGAGGGGCCGAAAAACGACAGCAGGAACAACGCGCCGAACGCCGGCAGGCCGAAGCCGAGCTGACGCCAAGCGTAGTGGAACGGCTCGAGATTGTTGTCTTCGGCCAGCGCGGGCGACGCCGCGAAGGACAGCACGACCCCGATCGCGAACAGCGCCAGCGCCATGCCGACGCTGGCGTGGTCGACGGTTCGCGACCAGGCCGACCACAGGCTCTCGGGCTCGGCGGGCGCGGGCGGCGGCGCGGCGGACCAGGCGGCGGCGTGGGACATGGCGTCTCTCGGTCGATCGGGCGGGGCGCGCGGGCGCAGCGCTTCGATCCCTGAATTCGCCGCTCGGCCCTAACGCCCGGTGAACGCCCGGTCAGTCGGGCGACGGGTCGACGCCCAGAAGCGCCGCCGCGAAGGCTTCGGGCAGCAGATCCGAGATCCGTCGGCGCAGCACGCGCTCGGCCCCGTCCGCCGCAACCGCCTCGACCAGAAACACCTCGACGTCGCGCCCGGCCACGGCGGCGGCTTCGGCGATGACTTGCCGGCAGCGCCCGCAAGGCGGCGTTTTGCGCGCCCGCTCCGGCGTCGCGCGCGCATAGCCGACGATGGCGATCGCCCGGACCTGATCGAGCCGCCCTTCGGACGCGACCGAGCCGAGGGCGTTCACTTCGGCGCAGACGCCGAGCCCGTAGACCGCGTTCTCGACATTCGCGGCGGCGACGCGCCGGCCGTCCGTCAGCAGCACCGCGGCGCCGACGTGGAACCCCGAATAGGGCGCGTAGGCGTTTTCGGCGACCGCCCGCGCGGCGTCGACCAGCGCGCGCGCCTCG
>CAZBIG010000193.1:3042-6347 GCA_964491865.1 uncultured Neomegalonema sp.
GCGGCGTCGGTCGCGGCTTCGGAGGCCGCTCGCGGCCCCGTCATGCGCCCACCGCCAGAACCCGCCGCACGGCGTCGACGAACGCGTCGCCGCGGGCTTCAAAGTCGGGAAATTGATCGAAGCTGGCGCAGGCGGGGGCGAGCAGCACCACGTCTCCCGGCTCCGCCTCGGCGGCCGCCCGAGACACCGCGGTCTCGACGGCGCCGCAGCGCTCGTGAGGGCGGTCGCGCAGCGTCATCGCAAAAGCCTCCTGGGCCTCGCCGATCAGATAGGCTTTGCGCACCCGGTCGAACAGCGGGCGCAAACTGTCGATCCCGCCGTCCTTCGCCCGGCCGCCCAAGATCCAGCGGATCCGGTCGTACGTGAGCAGCGCTTTCTCGGCCGCGTCCGCATTGGTCGCCTTGCTGTCGTTGACGAACAGCACGCCGCCGCGCTCGGCCACGCGCTGCAGGCGGTGCGGCAGCCCGGGGAACCGCTCGAGCCCCGCCGCGACGGAACTCGGATCCAAACCGAGCGCCAGCGCCGCCGCAATCGCAGCCGCGGCGTTCTGGGCGTTGTGCGCGCCCTTCAGCGCCGGCGCGGCGTCAAGCGGGAACCGGCCCGCGTCGCGACCCGCGACGCGCATGCGGATCGCGCCGTCCTCGAGCCAGGCGGCGTCGGGCCGGTTGAGCCGGCGGCGGGCCGAGATCTCGCCCAGCCGCCCCCGCCCGCCCCGCAGACGGTCGGCGAGGAATCGCCCTTCCGCCTCGTCGACGCCGACGACGGCGGTCCGCCCGTCCGCGGCAGCGTCGAACAGGCGCGCCTTCGCGGCGAAGTACCCGCCCATCCCGCCATGGCGGTCGAGATGATCGGGGATCAGGTTGAGGAACACGGCGACCTCGGGGTCGAGGCGCCGCGCGAGATCGGTCTGGTAGGAAGACAGCTCGAGCACCACCACCGCGTCGGCCTCGGCGGGTTCGAGATCGAAGACCCCGACGCCGATGTTGCCGCCCAAGCGCGCCGAGACCCCGGCCGCCTGGCACAGATGGTGGAGCAGCGCCGAAGTCGTCGACTTGCCGTTCGATCCGGTCACCGCCGCGACCCGCGGCGCCGCCCGCCCCGCGGCGCGCAAGGCGGCGCGCTCGGCGAAGCACAGGCCGATGGCGTTGTCGAGCGGCCCGCCGGCTTTCAACGCGGCCCCGACCGCCAAATGCGGCGTGGGGTACAGGTGCGGCGCGCCCGGCGAGACGATCAGCGCCGCCAGATCGCCCGCGCCCGGCGCGTTCAGCAGATCGGTGAGATCCGCCGTCTCGAACCCCTCGGCGTCGGCGGCCGCGCGGCCGGCGGGGCGGTCGTCGCCGCAAATCGGCGTCGCGCCCCCGGCGCGCAGCGCCCGCGCGACCGACAGGCCGGATCGTCCGAGGCCCAACACGCCGACCCGGCGGCCGGCGAACTGCGTAACGCGTCTCATCGAGGGCCTTTCCCGGTCTCTGCGCATTTCCCCGCCCGGCGCGCCGCGATATCCTGAGCCCCGGTCAAGGGTCTCTCCGGACCAGCGCGGCGCGGGGCCGCGCTTGGCGAGATCATACGGGAGGGCGCTTCAATGTGCGACGCTTGCGGTATTGATCGGCGGCGGCTCTCGCGACGGACCGTGGTCGGCGGCGGCCTGGTCGCGGGGATTGGCGCGGGGGGCGGCGCGGGGGGCGGCGCGGCGCTCGCCGCCTTGTTCGGCGCCCGCGCCGCCGAGGCCGCGGGCCGCACCCTGCTCGAGACCCTTTGCGCCTTCGGCGGCCGCTCGCGGCTCGGCCGCCTGTCCCCCCCCTCTCGCGGCGCGGGCGCCGAGGGCACCCAGATCCAACGCGTGATCGGTCACCGCGCCACGCTTTATGTGTTCCGAGGCGATGTCGGCAACGCGCTGGCCGCCGTCGCGCGCGACGGCCGCGGCGCCCGCCGTCGGATCATCGCCTACAGCCCGAGCTTCATGAACGCGTTGGCGCGCCGCGGCGGGCGCGCGGCGCCGCGCGGGGGGTTGGGGCATGAGGGGGGCCCCCCAGCGTACGGCGCCCGTGTCGGCGGGCGCCCGCGCCGCGGCCGCTGGTGCCGGGAGCTCGGCGCCGACTATGTGTCCGGCGTCGCGCTGGCGCGGCTCGGCTACACGCCCGACGAAGCGAGCCGGGGGCTGCGGCTGCTCTACAGCCGCTTCGGCTCGCGCACCCATCCGGACACGCCGCGCCGGCTCGAGGCGATGGCCGCCGGCTGGCGCGACGGCGGCCGGCGCGAGCGCCTCGCCCTCGGCTGAGCCGTCAGCGCGTGTAGAGGCCCCGGTCCGCAAGCGCGATCAGCAGCGCTTCGGACATGACGCGGCCTTGCTTGCCCCGCCCTTTCGCCAGCGGCGCCGCGGACTCGACCCTTTTGCGGAAGCCCGCGTCGATCACATACTCGACCTGCGGCAGACCGCCGGGCGTCTGGATCAGCGCGTCGATCTGAAAGGCGCGATCCGCCCCCTCGGCGACCAGCTTGGTCAGCCCCTCGTCCAGCAGACCCTCGACGAAGGTCTTCAGCTTGATTTCGTCCTGCGCCGCCTTGGTGCGGATCGCCTGGTCCGCGTCTTCGGGCAGTTTCATGCGCGCGCGCCAATTGGCCATCTTCGGTCCTTCTCGGATGAGCGTCGGGTGCGGGGCACTTGGACGAACCGTACGAAAAAGGCAAGCCGCGCCAAACATACAAGCGATCGGGCGGGTTGCGTGGGCGAAACGCGCCGCCTATAGAGCGCGCTTCGATGCGTGGTCCGGCCGATATGGGCTGCCGCGGCCGCGTCGGACCGACCTGGCGCGCGCCGCGGTCGGCTTCTCGCTCAGGAGACGAAAATGCCCAAGATGAAGACGAAGTCGGGGGCCAAGAAGCGGTTCAAGATCACCGCCAACGGCCGCGTGAAAGTGCAACAGGCGGGCAAACGCCACGGCATGATCAAGCGCACGAAAAAATTCATTCGGAACGCGCGCGGCACCACGGTGCTGAGCAAGCCGGACGAAAAGATCGTGAAGCAGTTCTTGCCGAACAATCTGTAAGGAGGACCGACAATGGCGCGAGTAAAACGCGGGACGGTCCAAAAGGCCCGCCACAAGCGTGTGATCGAAAAGGCGAAAGGCTATTACGGCCGTCGCAAAAACGTCTTCCGCGTCGCCAAGCAGGCGGTGCAGCGGGCGATGGAGTACCAGACCCGCGACCGCAAGGTGCGCAAGCGGAACTTCCGCGCGCTCTGGATCCAGCGGATCAACGCGGCGGTGCGGGAGATCGATCCGGCGCTGACCTATTCCCGCTTCATC
>CAZBIG010000194.1:0-6333 GCA_964491865.1 uncultured Neomegalonema sp.
GGCGCGGCCGCGGCGATCTCGGCGGCGGCGACGGCCAGCGCCGCGCCGCCGCCGCGCGCCGCCGCCAGCGCGCCGGCGCCGGCCGGATCGCGAAAGGCGGCCGGACGCGGCAGGGCGGCCGCTGCGCGGCGCGGAGAGCTGAGCGGACGAGAACGCATGGCCTGCGGCTCCTCGTTACGTGTGATCAAGCCGCCGAGACGGCCGGTCGTTTACGTCTCAGCAAGGAGCGCGCCAGACCGCGGGATCGTGACGACAGGCTCGATTGACCGACCGTCGCGCCGCGCCTAGGCCTCGAAGCGCCGTCGAAACGGCTTTAGGAGACTCGGAAAATGGCTCGTGATGAGACGGAAAAATCTCAGTCGGCTCTCTTTGACACGACGGGGGCCCGACCTCAGACCCGTCTGGTCCATGCGGGCGCGCGGCGGAGCCAGTATGGAGAGACCTCCGAAGCGCTGTTTCTGACCCAAGGGTTTCTTTACGACAGCGCCGAGGCCGCCGAGGCGCGGTTCAAGGGCGAAGGTCCGGACGACCGCTATATCTACGCGCGCTACGGCAACCCGACGGTCGCGATGTTCGAAGATCGCCTCGCCGCCTATGAAGGGGCCGAGGCCTGTTTCGCCACCGCCTCGGGCATGGCGGCCGTGAACGCCGCGATGTTCGGATTGCTGTCCGCCGGCGATCATGTGGTCGCCAGCCGCGCGCTGTTCGGCTCCTGCCTCTACATCATCGAGACGCTGCTGCCGCGCTTCGGAACGCCGACGACCCTGGTCGACGGGCCCGATCTCGACGCCTGGCGCGCAGCGACGCGGCCCGAGACGAAGCTGTTCTTTCTGGAAAGCCCGTCCAACCCGACGCTTGAGCTGATCGACGTCGCGGCGGTGGCCGAGATCGCCCACGCCGCCGGCGCGCGCCTGCTGGTCGACAACGTGTTCGCGACCCCGGTTTTCCAGCGCCCGCTCGATCTGGGCGCCGATCTGGTGATGTATTCGACAACCAAGCATATCGACGGCCAGGGCCGGTGCCTGGGCGGGGCGCTGCTCGGGGATCGCGAGACGATCAAAGGGCCGATCGAGACCTATCTGAAGCACACCGGCGGCGCCATGAGCCCGTTCAACGCCTGGGTGATGCTGAAAGGGCTCGAGACGCTGGAGCTGCGCTGCCGGGCTCAGGCCGCGGGCGCAGCGGCGCTGGCGGCGGCCGCGGCGGCCCATCCGGCGACGACCCGGGTGCTGTATCCGGGCCGGCCCGATCACCCGCAAGCCGCGCTCGCGGGCCGTCAGATGGCCGATGGCGGCACCGTGGTCGCGATCGAGGTCGTCGGCGGCCGAGAGGGGGCCTTCCGGGTGCTGAACGCGCTGCGACTGATCGGGATCTCGAACAATCTGGGCGACGCGAAATCTTTGGCGACGCATCCCGCCACGACGACCCATCAGCGTCTCAGCGCCGAGATGCGCGCGACGCTCGGCATCACCGACGGGCTGGTGCGCGTTTCGGCGGGGCTCGAGCACCCCGACGATCTGATCGGCGACCTCTGTCAAGCCCTCGACCAAGCGGCGGGGTAACGGGCGCGCTCGGAATGGTTAGTTGATCCCTGCGGCGCCCCGCCTACTTGCCTTCGCAGCCGTCAGAGAGGCCGAGCCGATGAACGACACGTCCCCCTCCGCCGACCCGCACGGGCCGGCCGCGACCAAACAGACCAACGGCGTCGTCATCGCTGTCCAGCCGCACTTTCTGCGCGAGCGGTCGGATCCGGCGGCGAACGTGTATCTTTGGGCCTATGAGGTGCGCATCCGGAACGAACGCGCCGACGCGGTCCGGTTGATCAGCCGCTACTGGCGCATCGCCGACGCGCGCGGCGGGATCAACGAGGTGCGCGGCGACGGCGTCGTCGGCGAGCAACCGGTGATCGAACCGGGGGCTAGTTACGAATACACCTCGGGAGCGCCGCTGAGCACGCCGTCGGGCGTGATGAGCGGATCATATCAAATGGAGACCGCGTCCGGCGCGCGCTTCGAGGCGGAGATTCCGGCGTTTTCGCTGGACAGCCCCTTCGAAACCCGTGCGATGAATTAACGGCGCGGTCTGGGAAACGCGGGGCGACGCCGTCGGGCGTCATGAAACATCGCCGCGGTAGAGGGCCTTCATGAACATTCACGACGTCAAAAATCTGTCCGTCGACCGCGCCGCGCGAGAGGAAGAGGTCCAAGACATCCTGCGCCCGTCGCGCGAGGAGGCCGAAGCGGCCGTGCGCACGCTGTTGCGTTGGGCGGGCGACAACCCGGACCGCGAAGGGCTGCTCGACACGCCCGGCCGGGTCGTCCGCGCCTATGAAGAATGGTTCAAAGGCTACGAAGAAGATCCGGTGGCCTATCTGCAGCGCACTTTCGAAGAAGTCGAAGGCTATGACGAGATGGTCGTGCTGCGGGACATTCGATACGAGAGCTATTGCGAGCACCATCTCGCCCCGATCATCGGCAAAGCGCATGTCGGATACATTCCGAGCGATCGGGTCGTCGGCATCTCGAAGCTGGCCCGGGTGGTCGAAACCTACGCCAAGCGGCTGCAGGTGCAGGAAAAAATGACCGCCCAAATCGCCAAGAGCATCGAAGAGGTGCTGCAACCGCGCGGCGTCGCCGTGGTGATCGAGGGCGAGCACCACTGCATGAGTACGCGCGGCGTGCATAAGCCCGGGGTCAGCATGGTGACGAGCACGATGCTCGGCGCGTTCCGGACCGACAACGCGACGCGCAAATCGTTCATGTACTTCATCGGCATTCCGACCATCCGGGGGTCCTAAGGCTCCCGTCGCCCGAGCGGCCGAGCGCGCCGCCGCTCACGGCTGGGCGGCGCGCGCGGCGGCGGACCTTCAGGTCTGCGCGCGCGTCGGGCGCCGGGGGGCGCGACCGGCGTCGGCCTCCGACTCGGGGTGATCTTCGCGCCGGGTGAAATCGATCATGTTGGTGAGCCAGGCGCTCTGGGTCTCGGGCGTCATGTCGGCGGGGTTCTCGATTTGCGCGATGTCGCCCTCCGCCTGGACGCGCGCGCCGGCCATGTCGACGACCGTGGCGCGCCGGGGCGACGGCCGCTCCGCCACGGCCCCGGACCGACGGCGCGAGCTCTGCTGGGGGCTCTGCTGCATGCGCTGCACGCGCTTCGCCGCGGCCGCGTCCTCTGCGGTGACCATGCGCGCCTGCACGCTTTCGGCATAGCCCGGCAGCGGCGACCCGCCGCCCGCATACGCGCCAGCTTCCGGGCTCGGCAGCGCGGCGAACGATCCCGGGCCGGTGAGCCGCCGAGCCGACGCGCGGCGGCGCTGCTTAAACGTCGGGTCCTCGTCCTCCATCTTGCGGTCATGCTCTTCAATGACCTCGCGCAAGACATCGAGGAAGCCGGTGCGAATGAGAAAGATCTCGACCGGCGTGTTCTCGATCCAGCCGGTGTGCGACTCCGCCATCTGAGCGCCGCACAGGCTGACCAACAGCTGGCGCACGTCCGGCGCCGCCCCGGGCTCGGCCAGCGCGGCCATCTCGATCCGCGCCTCGACGGTGAACGCGTCCGGCCGTCGCTCGACCAATTGGGGCGCGTTGTCCGACGGCTCGACCGGCTTCACCGACCGCAGCACGATCTTGGCGACCTGCACGGCCTTGCTGTCCGACGGGTCGGGGTCGAGGTTCACGGTCAGCGCGCGCAACACGTTCGCCTCCTTTTGCCGGTCCGACACGCGGCCGACATGCTGGGAGATTTTCGGGCGCGTGCTGACGGCCCCGATCAGGCCGCTGAACAGGACCAGAAAATCGATCGCGCCGGCGATCGCGAGCGCGAAGTAAGACAGCTTCTCGCCGCCTGAGAACGCGTTCACGGTCTTGACGAAGCGCGACGCGTCGGGGTCCTCCTCGAGCACCAGGCGATCGATCTCGCTGCGCAGATCCGAGACCGCGTCGGCCGGCAGGCCCGAGACCCCGATGCATTCGCGACCGTATTTGGTCGCTTCCGTAAAGCTCATCGCGGTCACGGTCTGGGCGTTCGCGCCGCCCGGCGCGCAGGCCGCCTCGAACGCCCGCAGATCGGTTTCGGCCTGGCCGATCGGGTTCATGTACTCGGCCATCAACGCGGTGTCGCAGGACAATCCCGCCACCTGGGGCGCCAAGGCCGGGTTGTTCTGCATCGCCTCGAGCAGTTCGGCGCATTTGGCCGCCGCCGCGTCGAAGGGGGCCAGATCGAACCGGGTGGCGAAGGCGGACAGATTGGCGCGCAGCTGAGCGACTTCCGCGTCGAGGTTCACCCCTTCGCCGTCCTCGCCGCCCGACGCGGCGCGGCGCAGCGTCTCGATCTCGCGATCGATCGTCTCGACCTGGGCGTCGACGCCGACGGCGCCGCCCGACGCGGCCGCGGCCTTCAGCGCTTCGATGCGCCGATCGGCTTCGCCAAGCTCGCTTTGAGCCGCTTCGAACAGCCGACGCTTGGTGTCGCGCGCCGCGGCGAGGATGTTCCGCTCGTCGCGCAGCTGACGCCAGACCGGGCCGCGACCGGCTGCGCGGTCTTCGCCGCCGCCGGTCTCCTCGGCCTGCATCTGGCCTTCTTTCAGCACCACGGCCTCTTCGGCGGCGTCGAGTTCGCCGCGCAGACGATTGACCCGGTCGAGCAGCAGGGGCCGCGCCTCGTCGAGCCGGGCGAGCTCGCGCTTGGCGGTCTCGAGCCGTTCGGCCGCGGTCGCCTCGCGGCTGAGGATTTCGGCCTTTTGGCGCTGCAGCACGTCGATCTTGCCGGCGATCTCGCGGGCTCGCGCCCGGAGCGCGTCTTCGAGCACGTCGCGCGCGCTGGTGGCCTTGTCGGCCACCGCCGTCACGCTGCCGCGCCAGTCGGCGAACACGTCCGAATCGAGCAGCGCCTCGACCTGCTCGCGCCGACGCTCGATGGCGCGCGCCTGCAGCTCCGACACCGCGTCCTCGACGGCGCGGTGCATGCGCGTGTCGCGGGTTCGGGCCTGCAGCTGCTCGTCGTTGATCGACTCGAACAGCGCCACCCAAGAAAAGAATACCGACGTCGCCAAGCAAATCGCGAACACGAAGATCGAGAAATACGGCACGCTCTCTTTGTCGGCCAAGGCGAAGCCGATCCGCCACGACGTGACGAACAACAACGCCTGCACGGCGAAAGTGATGCAAAAAGAGATCACCCAGACCGGCATGAAGTTGAGCATTCCGGCGAAGGTCGTGAAGAACGAGGCGAACGAGAGCAGCAGCGAGCCGATCATGAGGGCCATGAGATACGGCTGCTCGAGCGCGGTCTCGAGCTGCCGGCCGCTGGCCGCTTTCAATTTCTTGACCCAGTCAGGCGCGTCCGCCGATTGCGGCGCGGATTTCTTCAGGCCGAAGAGAGCGACGGACATGGCGTTCCTTTTCTGGCGCGGCGGCGACCTTCTGGCCCCGCTCGGTCGGTCCTAGCGGCCGTTTCGGGCGCCGTGTGGGCGTCCGAAACCGTTTTTACGGCGCCCCGTGCGCCGCCCGTCGCGGCAAGCGCCGCGCCAGCCGCCCGATGGGCGACGGCGGCGTCACCGGCGCAAGGGCGGCGGCGGCGGCCCGAAAGCGTCGGCGGGCCGCGCCGGGGCGCGCGGGCCGAGCCGAAGGGTGGTCAGCGCGACCAGCAGGAAGGGCGCGGCCATGAACAGGATGTGGCTGTTGCCGGCCGAGATCCAGGACATCGGCTGTCCCATGATCGGCCCCCACCCGAACGCGTTGCTCCAGGCGATGAGCCAATGCGCCGCCAGCATCAAGCCCCCGCCGAAGGTCATGAAGCACAAGGGCTGGCGCGCCGCGTCGTCGATATAGTCGCCGCCGGTCCAGACATATTTCGCCAACGCCGCGTCGATCATCAGCCAGACCGTGGCGATCTGCGCCAGCAACAGCGCCACGGTCAGGCCGACGCCGAACCGATTGACGAAAAAAGCGCCGATAAAGTCGTCCTGCACCGCCGGCAGCGCCAGCAGCTCGGGCGGCGTCGCGCCGAACCGGGGACAGTCTTCCGGCCCCGCGCACAGCCCGCCCGCCACCGCCGCCCGCGACCGCTGGGTCTGGGCGCCGAGATCGGGGTGCCGTTCGGGCGCGAGGAAAACGGCGAGGCGCTGCTCGGGGATCGAAAAGCCCGCCGCTTCGGCCTGATCGAGCCGCGCGTCGACGTGATGGAGAGCCGCCGAGGCCGCGAAGGCCCCCGCCGCGATCACGCCGAGGCCGACGAGCGCGCCGATGGTCTCGAGCCAAGGGCGCTCGGCGCCCGGGCGCAGCCAGGACAGCGGCCGCGCCAGCGGCCCGAGGAAAGCCGGCCCGCCGCGCCGGC
>CAZBIG010000195.1:0-6250 GCA_964491865.1 uncultured Neomegalonema sp.
CCCCGCCGCCACCACGGCGGGGGCGGTCTCGTCGCTGGGCGACTCGAGGCCGAGCACGCGGCGCAGGGGGGGGTCGGCGGGGGCGTCGGGGCGGGGGGCTGTGACGGCGTCGCGCATTGCTCGTTCGGGGCGAAGTCCGTTTGGCTGCGGGGTCTGAACATCTCCCGTAGACCAGGGCGCGCGCCCGCGACAGCCCAGAGCGGGCCGAACGCCCGCCGCGCGCGTTCGCAACGCTGGGTTTCGCCTTTCGATGAGCCTTCCGACGTCCGAAGAACCGCTGCGCATCGGCACTCGCGGCAGCCCGCTCGCGCTCGCCCAAGCCCATGAGACGCGCGACCGGCTGACCGCCGCCCATGCGCTGTCCGCAAACGCGATCGAGATCGTCGTGATCCAGACCTCGGGCGACGCGATCCTGGATCGGGCGCTCTCCGAGGCGGGCGGCAAAGGTCTGTTCACCAAGGAAATCGACGAGGCGCAGCTGGCGGGGCGCATCGATCTGGCGGTGCACTCGATGAAGGACGCGCCGACCGTTCTGCCGGACGGGATCGTGATCGGCGCGCTGCTGCCCCGAGAAGACGTGCGCGACGCCTTTCTGTCCCCCCGGGCCGAGCGGCTCGAGGATTTGCCGGCCGGCGCGTTGATCGGCACCGCGTCGCTGCGGCGTCAGGCGCAGCTGCTCTGGCGGCGGCCGGATCTGCGGGTCGCCACTTTTCGCGGCAACGTGCAGACGCGTCTGAGAAAACTGTCCGAAGGCGCGGCCGACGCGACGTTTCTGGCGCTGGCGGGGTTGCGGCGGCTGGGCATGGCGGACAGGGCGCAATCCGTGATCGAGACCGACGCGATGCTGCCGGCGGTGGCCCAGGGCGCGATCGGGATCGCCCGGCGGGCGGGCGACGCTCGGGCCGAAGCGCTGTTGGCGCCGCTGCACTGCGCCGAGACCGCGGCGCGCGTTTCGGCGGAGCGCGCCTTTTTGCGCGTGCTCGACGGCTCGTGCCGCACGCCGATCGCGGGCCTGGCGGAGCTTGACGGCGACGGGCTGCGGTTGCGGGGCGAAGTGTTGCGGCCGGACGGCTCGGCGCGCCACGCCGGCGAGCGCCGCGGGACGGTCGCCGACGGCCCCGAGATGGGCGTCGATCTCGGCCGCGAGCTTCTGGGGCTGGCGGGGCCCGGCTTTTTCGGTCCGGTCCCGCCCGCCGCGCCGTCATGACGGGCGCGCCGGGCGGGCGCGCCGGCGTTCTGGTGACCCGGCCCGAACCCGAAGCCGCGGCCACCGCCGAGCAATTGCGCGCGCGCGGCTTCGACCCGGTGGCGTCGCCTTTGCTGCGCTATGCGCGGGTCGAGCGGCTCGGCGCCGCGGATTTCGCCGGGATTCGAGCGGTCGCGCTCACCAGCGCCGCCGCCGCGCGGGCGCTGGCCGAGGACGGCGCTCCGCCGGTCGCCGCCTATGTCGTCGGCGCGAAGACGGGGGCCGCCGCGCGGTGCGCGGGCTTCTACCCGGTGCGGGTCGGCGACGGCGACGCCGCCGGCTTGGCGCGTCTGATCGCCGCCGACCCCCCCGCCGGTCCGCTGCTGGTCGCGCGGGCGCGCGAGGCGGCGGCCGATTTGCCGGCGCTCCTCAGGGCCGCCGGCGCGTCGATCGCGGTCCGGTCGCATGTGCTCTACGCCGCCGAGCCGATCGTCGATTTGACGCCCGACGCCGCGGCCGCGCTGCGCGCGGGACGGCTCGACGCTGCGCTGGTTTTCTCGGCCCGCAGCGCCGCCGCTTTGGCCGAGGCGCTCGACCGCGCCGCGGTCTCGGCCGGGGTTTCGGCCGCGCGTCTCGGGCGTCTCGCGGTGCTTTGCATCAGCTCGGCCTGTGCGGCCCCCTTGCGCGCGCACCCCGTCGCGCGTCAACTCAAGGGTGTCGACTGGGTAGAAACGCCCACGGCCGAGGCCCTGTTGGCCCGTCTCGAGGCGGCGTTTCCCCCCGCGAAAAGGGTTTGTTAACAGTTAGCCCCCTTCCTCGCGGGCGATGCAGACCGGATGAACCGGGCGCTGCGGCCGTCTCGGGCCGGGGCCGGGGGTCCATGAACGGCGCGCGCCGACCAATGTCGTGGGGCGTTCGCGCACAGAAAAAGCGGGTCGCGACATGGCCGGAAGAAAGCATGTGAGACGTCGTCCAGGCGCCGGCGGGCAGAACGGCGCGAGCGACGCGGCGGCGTCGACGACCCGACCCGAGAAAGGCGTCGCAGCGGGCGAGAGCGTTTCGGAGAACGCGTCGGAGGGCGCGTCGGAAGGCGCGTCGGCCGTCGCCGCGCCCGACGCGGGCCGCGACACGGCCCCCGACGCAAGCCCCGACGCGGCGACCGGCGCCGAGGCGACCGCGACCCCCCCCGAGGCCGGGCCGAAATCGTTAGGCGACGCGTCGACCGCGTCTTCGGGCGAGACCGAGACGGCGGACGCCGCCACGTCCGATCAGAGCGAGACCAGCGCCGCCGAAGAGGCGTCCTCGTCGAGCGACAAGACGCCGGCGTCGACCGCGCCGGCGGGCTGGGCGAACGCGCCGGCCGCAGAGCAGAAGCTCGACTATGTGACCGCCGGGCCGAGCTCCGAGGCCGCGCCGCAGCCGAACGACCCCGTCCCGGGGCCTGAGACGGAGAACGGCTCCGCGTCGGCTTTCGGCGGGGGCCAAGGGAACGGCGGCGGCGGCGACGAACCGCCGTCGCCGCCGCCCGCGGCCGAGCCGGGGGGGCAGTCGGCGACCGCGACGGCGGTGCTCGGGGGCGTGCGCGGCGCGACCCTCGGCGCGGCGTTGCTGTTCGGCGGCCTGTCGCTGACCGGCGCGTTTGATCGAGAGCCGAGGCCGGACCCGGAGACCGTGGCCGAACTCACCGCGGCGCAACAGTCGCTCGCGGCGCTGAAATCGGAACTCGACCGGGTCAAGACCGACGTGCAGGCCGCCGAACAGCGCAACGCGGTGCTGGTCGAGGCCAACAACGAGATCGCTCAGGCGGCGGCGGAAGCCAAAGCGCGGGCGGCCGAGGCGTCGGGCGAAATCGCCGAGCGCGACACCGAGAACGCCAAGGCGATCGCCGCGCTCGGCACCGCGCTGCGCGCGTTGAAACAGGCGCTCGCGACAGCCGAGGCCGGCGCGGGCGCGCCCGGCGCGGGCGAGGCGGGGACCGGCGGGCCGGAGGCCGGCGACGCCGACGGCCCGGACGCGGTCGAGACCGACGCCGACGCGCGCTCTGACGCTGTCGAGACGGCGGCTTCCGAAGACGCGGCCGCCGAGACCACGACCGCCGAGACCACAACCGCCGAGACCACGACCGCGCGCGCCGCGGCGGAACCGGCGGCTGAGGTTGCAGACGCGTCCGAAAACGCGGTTTCGGGCGCCGACGCCGACGCGACCGCCGCGCCCGAGGCCGGCGCGGCCGACAGTCCAGCGGCCAACGACGAACCCGACGCCGGGACGGCCGCGTCCGAGGCCGCCTCGAACGCGACCCCGAGCGCGACCTCGAACGCGACCTCGAACGCAGCGACCGCCACCGAGACCGAGACCGGCGCTGCGGCTGAGGCGGAGACCGCGGGCGAGCCGACGGCCGCCGAGGCGCGCGGCGCCGCGGACGACGCGTCGGACGAGAGCGCCTTAAGCGCGAACGCGAACCAGGACGGGGCCGACGACACGGCGAAAGAGGCCGCTGCGGGCGCGGAACCGGGCCCGACCGCCGCGGCGACGCTCGACCCGATCGCGGCCAAGCCGCTCGACCTGCGCGACGCCGAAGCGGCCCTCACGCGCAGCCTGCCGCTGTTGGAGCGGTCGCAGAGCGAGCTGGTCGAGGCGTTTCGCGCCGCGCGCCGGGCCGCTTTGGCCGATCTGGCCGCGACCCCGTCGGCGGGCGCGGGCTTTGGCGAGCGGGTGTCGGGGTTCTTCGGCGGCCTGGTCGTCAAGACCCGCCTTCGCCCCGAGCCGGCGTCCGACGGCGAGGAGCCCGACAATGTGATGGCCCGCGCCGAACTCGCGGCGCGCAATAATGATTTCGCCGCGGCGCTCAGCGCGCTCGAAGATCCGGATCTGAACGCGATCGACCCCGAGCATTTCCGCGACTGGCGCGCGCGGGTCGAAGCTCAGGTGGAAACCGCGGCGGCCGAACAGGCCCTCGCCGACGCGCTTCGGGCGTTTCGCCAGGCGCTCGACGTGCAGACCCTGGCCGCCGCCGAGAACGCGGAGACCGCCGAGCGTCGGGTCGACGCCGCGCGGGTGGGCGTGATCATGGCGCTCGGGCGGCTCGACAGCGCGCTGTCGCGCCTGAAACCGAGCGACGTGGCGCTGCTCGACGCGTTTCGCGCCGCGCGGGTCGAGGCGTCGTCGGCCGCCGCGAGCGGGGCGCTGTCGACCCTGGGCGGGTTGATCACCGTGTCGGGCACGCCGGCGGACGCGGCGTTCGACGAGGCCGAGGGCGCCCTGGCGGGCGGCCGACTTGGCGACGCGCTGGCCGCGTTGGCCAAGCCCGAGGTGCCGGACGCGGCCTATCAGGCGCCTGCCATGGCCGACTGGCGACGCCGCGTCCAAAGCCGGATCGCGGTCGAGAAGGCGGTGCAAGACCTGCGCGGGGCCATCGATCGGGCCCGCGTCGACCCTGAAGAACGACCCTGAAGCGCGGACGGCCCTGACGCAGGGGCCACGCTCACACGGCGATGACCCGGGCCAGGCCCGCACGGAGCGAGACCATGACGAAGCTGCTCAATCAGGTTCTGACCATTCTCGTCGCGATGGCGGCGGCGGCCTTGGCGCTCTGGGGGCTCTACCGGCTGTTCAGCATCGACGGCTACGCGCTGTTCGTCTTCCCGGGCGAAAACGACGGGTACTCGGTGTCGATCGGCGCGCTGCTGGCGCTCGGGGCGCTCGCGCTGGCGCTGCTGCAAGGCGCGATCTTCCTGGCGCGCTTCGCGCTCGGCCGGGTTTCTTGGACCTTCGACTTCTGGCGCGCCTCGCGGCGGCGCGCCGGGCTGTCGGCCTTGGCCAAGGCGCTCGTCGCGATCGAGGAGGGCGACGGCAAGGCGGCGATGGCCGCCGCCGCGAAGGCCGAACGGTTGCTCGACAATCCCGATCTCACGCGCCTGGTGAACGCCAAAGCCGCCGAGCTGGCCGGGGCGGAACTGCGCGCCGAGCGCTACTACGAGGCCATGGCGCTCGATCCGGAGACCGAGTTCCTGGGCGTGCGCGGCCTGTTACGCCGGGCGCTGATCGAGAAAAAGCCCGCGCGCGCCCTGAAGCTCGCCGAAAAGGCGCATGCGTTGCGGCCGCGCGAGGGCGAGACGCTCGACACGCTTTTGGCGCTGCAGCGCCGCAAGGGCGACTGGGAGGGCGCGCGGAAATCGATCGACGCGCAGGTGCGCGCCGGGCGGTTGACGCGCGACGTGGGCGATCGGCGGAAGGCGGTGCTGCTGTTGTCCGACGCGATGGCGCGCGAACAGGCGGGCGAAAGCGACGCGGCGGCGCGCTCGGCGTCGGCCGCCGCGAAGCTCGCGCCGGGCCTCGCGCCGGCGGCCGCCATGAGCGCGCGCCTTGCGATGGCGAAGGGCGAGCGGCGGCGGGCCGGGCGCACGCTGATCGCCGCTTGGCGCCAGGATCCCCATCCGGAGGTGGCCGCGGCCTTCGCCGCGCTCGACCCGCTCGAGAGCCCCGAGGCGCGGCTCAACCGATTTGAGAAACTGTTCGCCGAGAACCCCCGCGCGGTCGAAACCAAGCTGCTCGAGGCGGAGCTGGCGATCGCCGCGGGCAAGCTGGTGCGCGCGCGCGAGGCGGTGGAGGCCGCTCTGAGCGCCGGGCCCTCCGCCCGCGCCTATGCGCTGATGGCGGGGGTCGAGAACGCCGAAGGCGCGCCCGAGGCGTCGGTGCGGGGGTGGCTCGCCAAGGCCGCCGCGTCGCCCCGCGGCGCGCATTGGGTCTGCGAGGCCTGCGGCGCCGCTGCGGCGCGCTGGGCCCACGCCTGCCCCAGCTGCGACGCGTTCGATCGGCTGGCCTGGCGCACGGTCGAGGACGAGGGCGCTTCGGGGCTGTCCGAGGCGCTGTTGACACCGCTGCTCGCCGCGCCGCGCCCGAACGGGGCGGACCATCGCGCGCCCGCCGACGCGGCCGAACTGGTCGAGCCGAGCGCGGCGGCGGGATCGGCCCAGCCGGGCGCGGACAGCGGGCCGTCCGCATCGCCCGCGCGGGCTCGGCCCGCGGCCCCCGCGCTGCCGGCTCCGGCTCGGTCGGGCACCATCG